>DATBXG010000622.1:0-16723 GCA_036514415.1 Paraburkholderia sp. | reverse complement strand
CGCACGGCGCCGCCATTCGTGCGCAGCATGCCGCCTTGCCATTGTCCTGCGATACGGTTGAGCGTGCCGATGAATTGCGCGACCGCCCGGCTCGCCGGCTGGAAGTAGATTTCGCGCGGCGTGCCGATCTGCTCGATGCGGCCGGCGCTCATCACCACGATACGGTCGCCCAGCTCCATTGCCTCGGCCTGGTCGTGCGTGACGTAGACCGTCGTCACGCCCAGTTCGCGCAGCAACGCGTTCATTTCGCCGCGCAAGGTGTCGCGCAGGCGCGCATCGAGCGCCGTGAGCGGTTCGTCGAGCAGCAGCACGCGCGGGCGCGGCGCGAGCGCGCGTGCGAGCGCGACGCGCTGGCGCTGGCCGCCCGAAAGCTGGTCGATGGGCTTGGCGGCGTGCGCTTCGAGCCGCATCATCGCGAGCAGTTCGTCGACGCGAGCGCGCGCGTCGGCGGCGGGAACGCGCTGGATCTTGAGGCCATAGCCGATGTTGCCGCGCACGTCGAGGTTCGGAAAGAGCGCGTAGTTCTGGAACACCATGCCGACCTTGCGCCGCTCGATGGGCTGCGCGGTGACATCCTCGTCGCCGAAGGCCACGCGGCCGCCGGCGTCGGGCGCTTCCAGACCCGCGATCATGCGCAGCGTGGTGGTCTTGCCGCAGCCGGAAGGCCCGAGCAGCACGAGCGTCTCGCCCGCGCCGATCGTGAGATCGAGCGGTTCGAGCACACGCGTGCCGCGAAACGTTTTCGCGCAGCGTGAGAGGGCAATCGGAATCGGTTCGAGCTTCATTCGGAATCCTTGTTGTTCTTTTGCGTGCCTGCGGGACGCCGCTTGCCGGAGGGTTTTCCAGCGGCGCCGGGCACGTCCACGCCGAGCCATTGCATCGCCACGAGCAACGGCATGGTCATGAGGAAGAAAAGAATCGTGTAGGCGCTGCCGACTTCGATGCGCAGCGACGCGTAGGTATCCGCGAGGCCGACGGGCAGTGTTTTGGTCTCGGGCGTGTGCAGCATCCAGGTGAGGTTGAATTCGCCGATCGAGAGCGTGAGCACCGCAAGCGCGCCCGCCACGATGCCGGGCCGCGCGTTGGGCAGCACGATCGTCGTGAAGCGCTGCCAGAAGCTCGCGCCGAGGCTCGCCGCGCCTTCCTCGAGCGTGCGCAAATCCGCCGACGCGCACACGGCCGCCACGGGCCGCACCATGAACGGCAGCGTGAACACCACGTGACCGACCACGATGAACGCTGCGCTCATGCGAAACGCGCTGAAGCCGCCGTACACCACGAGCAGCGCGAGCGCCGAGGCGAGGCCGGGCAGGGCCACGGGCAACACGAGCAACTCCTCGATCACACGCGAGAGGCGCGTGCGGCTGCGCGCGAGCGCATAGCCCGCAGGCACGCCGGTTAGAAGCGTGATGGCGAGCGTGGCGGCGGCTACTTCGAGCGAGAGGAACACGCTCGCGTGATACTGCGTCCAGACCTGATCGAGCCAGCGCAGCGTGAGGCCGCTCGCCACGCCGCGAAAGTAGTTGACCGTGAGACCCGCGACGATCGACATCACGACGGGCACGATGAGAAACGCGCAAGTGGCTAGCATGACGAGCCATTGCGCGCACGCGAGCCACGTGCGCGCCGGGGGCAGGGCGAGGCGGCGCGGCGCGGCGGGAGGCCGGTCCGGCGCGTCGTGGGCATTGTGCGTGTCTTGCATGGCCGGCGCGGGATTGACGAGCGAATTCATTCTGGAGTCCTCGAAAACCTCGGGGCGCTCATGCCGTAGCCGCGACGGCCGCACCCGTCACGCTGCGCGCCAGCGTGAGCACCGCCCACGTGACGAGGCCTAGCACGATGGAGAGGCCCGCGGCCGTCACCATGTTGGCGTTGAGCGTGAACTCGGTGTAGATGGTCATCGGCAGGACGTCGATGTCGGTGGCGAGCGTGAAGGCCGTGCCGAACGCGCCCATCGCAGTCGCGAAGCAGATCGCACCCGCGGCGACGAGACCGGGCGCAAGCGCGGGCAGGACCACGTCGCAGAGGACGCGCCACGACGATGCGCCGAGTGAACGCGCGGCCTCTTCGAGTGAGCCGTCGAGTTGGCTTGCGCAGGCCATCACGGTCACGATCACGCGCGGGATCGAGAAGTACAGGTAGCCCGCGAAGAGCCCGGCCATCGAGTACGCGAACACCCAGCGCTCGCCGGCGAGGCGCAGCGAAAGCGCGCCGATCAGCCCCTGGCGTCCCGCGAGCATGATGACCATGAAGCCCACCACCACGCCCGGAAACGCCAGCGGAAACGTGAGCAGCGCGACGAGCGCGCGGCGGCCCGCGAACGTGCGCCGCGCGAGCAGGAGACCGCAGATCGTGGAGATCACCAGGGTTGCCGCGGTCACGGCGGCCGAAAGCGCAATCGTCGCGCCCAGGCTTTTCATGTAGCGGCCATTCGTTAGCAGTGCGCGATAAGTATCGATCAGATGCCCGTCGGCGCTCACCTGCACGAGCGCGACCATGGGCAGCAGCCAGAACGCGAGGAAGACCGCGAGCGCTGGCGCGACGAGCGCGACGCGCCAGCGCAGCGGGAAAGTGAGGTCATGCATGGGCGTGCCGGGCGCGGGTCTCAGTGCATGATCTGCAGATAGCGCTCGCCGAAGGCTTGCTGCTGGGCCGCCATCTTCGCGAAGTCCACGGGTTTCGCGCGTGCGTAGTCGCTCGCGGGCAGGAACTTCGAGGCCGCTTCCGGCGAGAGCGTGCTTGCGCGCACCGGGCGCAGCCAAGCATTGGCCCAGAGCTTCTGACCTTCGTCGGAGAGCACGAAGTCGAGCACCTTCTTGCCGTTGGCTTCGTGCGGCCCGTTCTTCACGAGGCTCATCACGTAGGGCACCGAAATCGTGCCTTCCTTCGGGATCACGAACTCGACGTTCGCGTGGTCCTTGTACTTCGCGCGATAGGCGTCGAAGTCGTAATCGAGCAGGATCGGAATCTCGCCCGAGAGGACGCGCGCGTAGGCCGTTTGCTTTGGCACGATCGGCTGGTTGGCCTTGAGCTTGCTGAACCAGTCGAAGGCCGGCTGGAAGTTGTCGAGCGAGCCGCCCAGCGCGAGATTCACGGCCACGGCGCCCGCATAGCCCACGAAGGCGCTGGACGGATCGAGATAACCGATCATGCCCTTGTACTCGGGCTTGAGCAGGTCGGCCCACGAGCGCGGGACCGGCTTGCCTTCGAGCGCGTCCTTGTTGACGAAGAAGCCCAGCGTGCCCGAATGGATCGCGAACCAGTAGCCTTGCGGGTCCTTGAGGTCGGCGGGGATGTCGTCCCAGTGCGTGGGCTTGTACGGTGCGATCACGCCCTTGTCCTTCGCCTGGAATGCCGACGAGACGCCGAGGTAGACCACGTCGGCCACCGGGCTCTTCTGCTCGGCCATCAGTTGTGCGATGGATTGGCCGGAGTTCTTGTTGTCGAACGGCACGCGAATGCCGGTCTCTTTCTGGATGGCCTGGATCTGGCTCGCCCAGCCTGCCCACTCGGGCGGGCAGTTGTAGCAGATCGCGGTCTGCTCGGCTTGTGCGGTGAGCGGTGCGCCCAGAGCGGCAAGACCGGCCACGAGTGCGGCAGTGCTTGCGGTGGCTTTTGCTGCGCTTTTTGCTGCGCTTCTTACTGCATGGGGCAGCGCGCGGGACAGGCGTTTCATGCGTTGCAAGGGTGCGGCGAGCGTGCGCAGGGCGGCGCGCAGGGGCAAAGGCGAAAGCGGGCCGGCAAAGGCGAATCGGCGGATCACGGCGGGTCTCCAGATCGGTCGGAAAACGTGCGGGTTGATGGAGGCCGCGTGCGTGCGCGGCCCGGATTGTCTGGCTTGTCTGGTCTGTTTTTCGTTGGCGTGAGTGGCTTACGAAGGTGCGTCGCCGAGCCGGAGGTCGCGGTCGGCCGGTCCATTGGCGCGAGTGCCATGGATCGCATGAGCGGCACGCCCATGGGCGATCGCCGCGATGGTGCCGCCCGTGCGCAGCGTATGCGGCAGCGTATTGGCGAGCGGCCCCGCGTACTGGCCGCCGATGCGCGCCATCAGGCAATGCCATGCTTCCCGGCCGATCCCGCAGTTCGGCGTGCCAATGCTCGCGAGCGGCGGTGCGAGCAGTTCGCTCATCGCGAGGCCGTCGAAGCCGAGGATCGACATGTCCTGGGGCACGCGCAGGCGGGCGCGGCGCAGGCCGCGCATCACGACCATCGCGAGCAGGTCGTTGCTGCAGAAGAGGGCCGTGGGGCGAGCGGGCCCGCTCGTCAGATGCGCGAGCACCGAGGGCGCGAGCTCTTCCGCGTTGAAATCGAGCTCCAGCGCCGGCGCGGGCGTGAGGCCCGCCTGCTGCATCGCGTGGGAATAGCCGGCATGGCGCTGGCGTGCGCGGTCCGAGGCGGCCAGCGTGCCGGCGAGCATGAGGATGCGGCGATGGCCATGCGCGATGAGCATGCGCACGCCGTCGCATGCGGCCTGGTGGTTGTCCACCGATACCGAAGGTCGGCGCTTCGTGTCGTTGTGCATCAGCACGTAAAGCGGGCCGTCTGCGTCGAGCTCGTCGAGCAGCGGGTGCGTGTCCGCGTCTGCCACGGTCAGGATCAGTCCCTCGACACGTTGCGCGCGCAACGTCTCGATCGCGTGACGCTCGCGATCGGCGTCGTACTGCGTGGTCATCAGCATGAGGCGAAAGCCCTGCGCCGCGGCGAGTTCGTCGATGCCCTGCAGGCATTCGGCGAACACGGGGTTGGCGAGCGTGGGCAGAACGACGCCGATCAGGCGCGTGCGCTCGCCGCGCAACTGGCGGCCTAGCGGATTTGGGCGGAACTTCAGCGCGTCGATCGCTTCGCGCACCCGCGCGAGCGTGACGGGGTTGACAGTGTGTGGCGCGTTGATCGCGCGCGAGACGGTGGCAATCGAGAATCCGGCGTGTGCGGCGACATCCTTGATGGTTGGCGTCATGCGAGCGGCCCCGGCGTCGTT
Organism: Paraburkholderia sp.; assembly: GCA_036514415.1. Lineage (GTDB taxonomy): Bacteria > Pseudomonadota > Gammaproteobacteria > Burkholderiales > Burkholderiaceae > Paraburkholderia. The sequence goes on along the minus strand of DATBXG010000622.1, from coordinate 11,745 downwards.
GTAAACGTTTTCGATGGGGCGGATTATGAGAAGCGTGTATGACCCGCAGATGACGGGCGAGGCGGGGAAAGGACTGCCGGCGCGTGTCGCTCGATCCCCCGGTGTCCCTTTGGGACGCGCGCCGCGCAATGGTAGAATCGCGTCCGCCCTGCCGGGGTGATGAAATTGGTAAACATAGCGGACTTAAAAAACGATTGAGTGCCCGACCGGAAACGGCCGGTGCAGAACCCCTCAAATTCGGCGGACCCCCTGGGCCTCGAGGCGCATTGCGCGTGAGGCGCCGAGGCAACGCCGAGCCAAGCCGGCTGCCGCGCAAACTGCGGTTCGGAAGGTGTAGAGACTAGACGGGGGGCGCCTAAGGCGGCGCGCGGCGTGCAAACGCGGCGCGTGGCGACGGCGAAGGCATAGTCCAGCGCACGAACGCGCGCCCATCACGGGCAGCGAGGCGTCGAAAGACGTGGTGTGACGAAAATCCGCCGCCTAACGGCTTGCCGGTTCGAGTCCGGTCCCCGGCACCACATTCGATGTCGCTGTCATTCGATGACATCCGAAATCCCCGCAAAATCAACGGTTTTGCGGGGATTTTTCTTCTGTGTCGTCCTCTTCCACCTTGAATTCGGGCGTGTAGCGCGCCCGCTTCGTCTTGCTCATCGTCTTGATTCTCTTGCTTGAGTTTAAACGCTCGGCAGGGGATTCGTTTTTCGAGGGCCAGTTCAATTTTCGAACGGCGTGCGTCGACTCTCTCCTTGAACGGTTCGACAAACCTGAAAGGGTGAACAAAAAACCGCCACATCAATCGTGCCATCCCCGCGCATCCCGTCCCTGACAACGCCGCTATCTTCCCGAACCGCAAAACGACAACGCCACAACACCTACAGTCAACAAAACGCCAAGGTAAAACATATGTTGCAATTATTTTTGTTATGGCAACATCTGTAAACATGTTCATGACCACGCAACCGCTCGCTGGTCCGAACTGAATCAAACCGACACGAATAGGGGATGTGTAATGAACCGACTGATTTCGCTCGCGCTTGCCATGTGCGTCGCGGCGCCCTGCCTGACGTTGACGGCGACCGCCTCGGCCCAGGAACCGCAACCGACGCTCGCCAGGATCGAGGCCGCCAACCTGATCGCGATCGGCCACCGCGAAACGTCGGTGCCGTTCTCGTATGTCGACGCAAACAACCAGGTGATCGGTTTCTCGCAGGACCTGTGCAACAAGATCATCGACGTCGTCAAAGCGAAGACGCACAAGCCGAACCTGCAGGTCCGCTTCATTCCGGTGACGTCGCAGAACCGCATCCCGCTGGTGCAGAACGGCACGATTGATCTCGAATGCGGCGTCACGACGAACCTCACGTCGCGTCAAAACCAGGTCGCGTTCGGCGACACCTTCTTCGTTGCAACCACGCGTCTGCTCACGCGCAAGGACTCCGGCATCAAGGACTTTCCCGATCTCGCGGGCAAGACGGTCGTGACGAACCAGGGCACGACGTCCGAGCGCATTCTGCGCAAGATGAACGAAGACAAGAAGATGAACATGCAGATCATCAGCGCGAAGGACTACGGCGAGGGCCGCATGACGCTGGAGACAGGTCGCGCCGTCGCTTACATGATGGACGACGTGCTGCTCGCTGGCGCGCGCACACTGACCGCGAAGCCCGCGGACTGGGTGATCGTCGGCACGCCGCAGTCGTCGGAGGCTTACGGCTTCATGCTGCGCAAGGGCGATCCCGAGTTCCTGAAAATCGTCGACGACACACTTGCGCAGGTCATGAAGAGCGGCGAGATCAACGCGATGTACGACAAGTGGTTCATGAAGCCCGTGCCACCCAGGAACATGAACTTCGATTTCTCGATGAGCGCGGACCTACGCCAACTCTACGCGAATCCCAACGACAAGGCTTTCGAGTAAGTCTGATAGTCGCTGGTTTCTCATGCTGGCGCGCATTGGCGCGGAGAGCGTAGCCAGATGTTGTTCCAGTGATTGTTCCAGCGAATGCCGCTGGATTGCGAGAACCCGCGATAGCTTGAAGCTTCGCGGGTTTTTCATTGGCGCGGCGCATTCAATGCAGGTGCACCGGGCGGCTTGACTGCGGCGAAGGGAAAAAGCGGTGGAAGACGGCGAGGCGTGCCGGAAAAAACGCAGTCAGCCACACAGGCCAGAAGCGCAAAAATCAGTTGAGCGCCGCGCCGAAACAAGGCGCTTGCGCACTCAACGATTACCGATCTTTCCCGTATGGGGATTGATCAGCCGCGCAAACCCGAACAATGCCGCGATACCGAACGGGCAGGCGATGAAGAATGCGGTCAACATGACGCGCCCCTAAACGTAACCAAATGTATCGTCAGTTTAGCGCGACCATGCGATTTGGATATCAGGGTGAACGACAACAAACTATTGCGCTTTCGTAAGCAAATCGGCGGCAACGGCGGGGTACGCAGGCTGCAACGTCCATCTGGCGGAGCTGGAGGGCAAAAGCGTGTTGCGCCGCGTCAGATGCAGTCGAATATTACCTCTACCGTCTGGGACGTTACGCCACGCAGGCCTTCGCTGTGGATTTCGACCGTATGCATCTGCTTCTTTTGCTTTTCGCAGTAGTCTTCCGCCTCGCTGAGACCGGCGGTGCGCACGCGGTTCCACGAAACGATCTCCCAGCGCGCGCGGCTCGTGACGGTGAGATGGCCATCCTGTCTCGAATTGACGGCAGTCACCGATGTGCACGCCGCCAGCATGCTAACTCCAAACAACAGGACAAAACCTTTCATAGATTCTCCGTGGTCCGCGAGCATTCTCGCCGCCAATCATCGACGTTGGCAACACAAAAGCAATTCAGGGCAACTGGAACCCGGATCGCGGCGCTTGTTTGACGCAGTGGAAAGCCGCCGTGCCGTAGGGCGCCGTACCACCGGTTGTCCGCGTAACGTGGGTTCCGACTCGATCAGGGTGCGCAGCAGGCCGCGCGTGAATTTGACGGTGCCCGCGCCGAGATCGACGACGCTCGCACAGGGCAAAGGCCCAGTGCATCGCGCACTCGCGCGTTGACTTCGGTTGGGTATTCGGGGCGGCCGCGTGCGTAGTGGTCGGCGGCGGAAGACGTGTAGCCCCGTGCAGCCGAACGGTGCACAGGGTTGGGCGGGCGGGTCAGGAGCGCGCTTCTTTGGGGGGATGTGCGAGCGAGCATCGCGCACGCAGCGCCGCGCGCCGCACTCTCAGGCGGCGCGTGCGGCGCAAATGCGCCTCCAGACGGCCCCAGCTCAGTCGTGGGCGATGAGGTCGCCGACCTGACCCTGACCCGACACGAGGCAGGAAGAGAGGAAGTTCTCGCTCTGGCTGCTCGCGCCGCGTTCGCCGAATCCTCGTACGAGCGCTTCGGCTTTTACGAGTGCGGAGCCCTGGGCGCAGGTAAGCGAGCCGGCCTCGTGAGCCTGCACACGTGTCATGGCACGGTTCGCGAGGAGGAGGGCGAGGATGATGACGACGCCAACATTGAATGCTTGTCTCATGATTTCGTCTCCTTGTGCATTGAGACTAACTCAGCCGTTCGGCGTCCGAATCCAGGAGTTTCCCGGCGATGCACCGCAGCACATGTGGCACGCCAAAACGCGCTTTCATGCGGCCTGCGTAATGCTTCGGCATCCTTCGCTTGGCCTCTACGCGCCGCTGCGCCTTGAGCGGCGCGGCACCGCGAAAAAGCGTTCGCACGCAGAGCGGGGCGCTGCGTCGCAACAATGCCGCGACGCATCAGGACGGACGTCAGGTAACAAATGTAGTCGCGTTGCGCGGCGAAGAGAGCGTGGCACATCGACACGGTGTGTTTTTGCACAACGAGCCGTCGAAAGGCGTCATATGACACCGTTTGCCGCCGGTCGAGCCGGTTGGAAACGAAACGCCCGATGACATCGCGCAGGGTCTCGAGCGCGTCAGACGCGACTTGAAATGCGGCGGCGCTTCCTGCAAGATCGAAAACCGACCCCTTTTCCTGTACGAGGTGAACCCATGCAGTTGATCGGCATGATGGACTCCCCCTATGTGCGTCGCGTCGCGATTTCGCTGCACGTCCTCGGGCTGCCGTTCGAGCACCGCAGCATTTCGGTATTTCGGCAGTACGACGAATTTGCCCAGATCAATCCGGTCGTGAAGGCGCCTACCTTCATCGACGACGACGGTACCCAGCTGATCGATTCGACGCTGATTCTCGACTACCTGGACCGCAAGGTGCCCGCCGCGCGGCGGCTCATGCCGGAGGAGACGCAGGAGCGCACGTTCGCGCTGCGCGTGAACGGTTTCGCGCTCGCGGCCATGGAAAAGACCGTGCAGCAGGTCTACGAGCGCGAACTGCGCCCCGCCGAGCGCCAGCACGAGCCGTGGTTCGAGCGCGTGAACGCCCAGATGCACGCGGCGTGGGCGGTGCTCGACCAGCTCGTCGCGGGCCGTGACGGCTGGCTGTGCGCGGGCCGGATCACCCAGGCCGACATCACGGCGGCCGTTGCCTGGCGTTTCAATCAGTACATCCTGCCAGGCTCCGTGGATCCCGCCCGATATCCGGCAATCGCCGCGCTTGGCGCGCGCGCCGAGACGCTGCCAGAGTTCGTCGCCACGCCCCTCGCCTGAATTCGGACTCGCGCCCTCGCGTGCAGGCAGCCGCAGGGCGCACCACGTGGCGCGGCCGGGCACTGCGCCCGGGGCCGGCGCGGGCGCAATGCCGGGCCCCGTGCCTGCGCGCCTGTTTCGATTGTTTGCGATTTTCGACAAGTGACTTCGCGGACGGCCCATTTATCAGCGCACGCTGCATTCCTACAATCACAACCATCGAATGACCCTGCGTCAGGAGGACGCGGGGCATGCAGCGGGAGCGGGTCATGAAATCCTTTATCGAACGACAGCTGTATCAGCCGGCGCTGGTCCTGCCGATGGTGGACTTGATGCAGATGATGGTGTCGCTCGACTTCAACATGGGGCAAGTCGGGCTGATGATGGCTACGCGCGGTGCGCGCGCCGCATTCCAGCGCTCGCGCGAACTGTGGAACGCGGGCCACGGTGAATGCGCGGCCTCCGATTGCGTGCATTGATTCGGCGCTCAATGTGGCGTGCGGGCGAGCGCGCGCCGATTTTCCCCGGGTTCACGACTAAGGCTCCAATAACGCATTCACCGAACGCCTGACGCAAGTGCGCAGGGCGTTCGCCGGTCCCCCTGACGCGCAGCGGCTTCGCCCGTTTGCTGTTGTGACGTCACCCTGTGAGCCGCCTCGACGTGCGAGGCGGCTCTTTTTTTGCGCGTTCGTTCTCCTTTGCCACGCACGCCGACGCACACCATCACGCTGCGCGCGGTTGGCATCTGTCGCGCGTAAGATGGCGCGAGCGGCCGCGTCGTAAGTCTTGCATTGTGCGCGGCACCCCGGCTCAACCCGTAGCAACGGCAAAGGAGAGCGGCATGGCACAACGGTTCGATGCGATCGTGATCGGCACGGGGCAGAGCGGGCCGCCTCTCGCCGTGCGGCTCGGGCAGAGCGGCCGCAAAACGGCTGTGATCGAGCGCGCGGCGTTCGGCGGCACCTGCGTGAACGTGGGATGCACGCCGACCAAAGCGTATGTCGCCTGCGCGCGTGCCGCGCACGTTGCGCGGCACGCAGCGGACTTCGGCGTGCGAATCGGCGGCGCGCAGCCGAGCGACGTCCACGTCGATCTCGCGTTCGTGAAGGCGCGCAAGGACCGCATCATCGGGGCGTCGCGTGGCGGTGTCGAGCGCTGGCTGCGCGATACGCCGAACGTCAGCGTGTTCAAGGGGCATGCCCGTTTCACAGGTGCACATGCGGTGCGCGTGAGCGGTCACGACGGCGCGCAGTTCGATCTCGAAGCGCCCGAGATCTTCATCAACACGGGCACGCGCGCGCAGATTCCCGCGATTGCGGGCCTCGAAACGATCCGCTACGAAACCAATTCGACGCTGCTCGCGCTGGAGCAATTGCCCGAGCATCTCGCGATCTGCGGCGGCAGCTACGTGGCGCTCGAATTCGCGCAGATGTTCCGCCGTTTCGGCAGCCGCGTGACGGTGCTGGTGCGCGGGCAACGCGTGCTCGCGCGCGAGGACGACGACTTTTCGCGCGCCGTGCAGGACGTTCTCGCGCGCGAAGGTGTGGAGTTTCGTTTCGGCACGCAGCCGCGCAGCCTTGCGCCGCTCGAAGGCAACGCTGGCGTGCGTATCGCGCTCGACAGCGGCCCGCTCGACGCTTCGCATCTGCTGTTCGCGACGGGACGCGTGCCGAACACGGACGATCTCGGTCTCGACGCCGCGGGCATCGAGCGCGATGCGCACGGGCTCATTGCCGTGGATGGCCAGTTGCGCACGGCCGTGGAGGGCATCTGGGCGCTCGGCGACGTGAATGGCCGCGGCGCGTTCACGCACTCTTCATACGACGACTTCCAGATCGTCGCGGCGAATCTGCTGGACGGCAAAGCGCGCAGCGCCGACACCCGCATTCCCGCGTACGCGGTGTATGTCGATCCGCCTCTCGCGCGCGTGGGGCTGAGCGAGCGCGAAGTGCGCGAGCGCGGCAAGCCCGCGCTCATCGCAACGATGCCGATGTCGCGCGTAGGCCGCGCGCGCGAGCGCGGCGAAACCGACGGCTTCATGAAGGCGATGGTCGACCCGCAGACGCAACGCATTCTCGGCGCGGCGATATTCGGCATCGAGGGCGACGAAGCGATCCACACGTTCATCGACACGATGACGGCCGACGCGCCGTACACGACGCTGCAATACGCGATGCACGTGCACCCGACCGTGAGCGAGCTGGTGCCGACCTTGCTCGACGGCCTGAAACCCCTCGCTTGAATCCCACGAATAGGCGCTTTCGAATGAACGAACCGCTGACCGCCGCATTCGGCAACCTCTTCGCAGGCATCGTCCACGACGCGGACAAAGAGCGTTCGAATACGCTCGTTTCGCGCGATGGGCTGCTCATCGAGCGCATCGTCTCCACGGGGCAGGCGAGCCCGCCGGGCTTCTGGTACGACGACGCGCGCGAGGAGTGGGTGGTGCTGCTCTCCGGCGCGGCGACGCTGGCGTTCGAGGACACGGCGGTGCCGCCGCGCCGCCTGCTGCCTGGCGACTACGTGCATCTGCCGGCGCATTGCCGTCACCGCGTGTCATGGACCGACCCGACCGTGCCGAGCGTGTGGCTGGCGGTCTATTTCGGCGCGGGAAAAGAGGAGGACGACGCCGAGGCGTGAGCGCGGCGATAATTGCCTTTCCACCGCCGAAACGTACCGCCATGTCCACGAAACACCCGCTGCATCCGCTGTACATTGCGCTGGTTTCCGATACGCACAATCTGCTGCGCCCCGAGCTTCTCGCCTTTGTCGAGGGTTCGGACGCCATCGTGCATGCGGGCGACATCTGCGACGCGGGCGTGCTCGACACGCTCGCGGCCATCGCGCCGCTCACTGCGGTGCGCGGCAACAACGATCGTGGCGCGTGGGCCGAGGCGTTGCCCGTGCAGACCACGGTGGAACTGGGCGGCGTGCGGCTCGCCGTGGTGCACGAACTGCCCGGCCTGCGCGGCAATCCCGCTGCTGAAGGCATTGCGCTCGTAGTGAGCGGGCATTCGCACAAGCCCGCGCTCGAAACGCGCGAAGGCGTGCTGTACGTGAATCCCGGCAGCGCGGGGCCGCGGCGCTTCAAGCTGCCCATCTCGGCGGCGAGGTTGACGATCGGAAGCGACGGCGCACTGCACGTCGAGCACGTCAACCTCGTCGAATAGCCCAGTCGGGCACGCAAGAAAAAAGGCCAGCACGAAGCTGGCCTTTCGACGTTTCGCGTGGCGCGAAACCGATGTTGCGCGCGGCGTTGCCCCGTATCAGGCACGCACCGCGTTGGCGACGGCGTACTCCTCGTCGAGTTCGCGCGCGAGACGCACGCCGCGCAGCACCGCATGCGCTTCCGCCTTGTTGCTCACGCTCGGCGCCGAGCCCGGCAGCGGACGGCGCGCCGTTTCATGCAGCGCCAGCACCGAGATGATGCCGATCACCGCCGCGCCCATGAGGTAGTAGGCGGGCATCATCAGATTCTGCGTGTGCTCGACGAGCCACGCCGCCACGAGCGGCGTCGTGCCGCCGAACAGCGACACCGATACGTTGAAGCCGATGGCGAGCGCGCCGTAGCGGATCGCGGTCGGAAACAGCGCCGGCAGTGCCGAGGGCATCACGCCCGTGAAACACGAGAGCAGCGCGCCGAGAATCAGGAGACCGAAGAATACCGGGAAGAGCGCGCCTGTCTGGATCAGCGTGAGCGCCGGGATCGAGAGCACGATCAGGCCCACGCAGCCCGCGAGCATCACCGGCTTGCGGCCGACTGCATCGGAGAGGCGGCCGAACGCGAGCGTCATCGGCATCATGAGGACCATCACGATCAGCACGAGGAAGAGGCCGTGCGTCTCGTTGAAGTGCAGCGTGGCCGAGAGGTAGCTCGGCAGGTACGAGAGCGCCATGTAGTCGGTCACGTTGAAGATCAGCACGAGGCCCACGCACAGCAGGAAGGGGCGCAGATGCTGCGTGAGCAGCGAGTGCAGCGTGAGCTTCGGGCGTGCGTGCTCCTCGGCTTCGCGCAGTTGCGCTTCGCGCTTGAATGCGGGCGTTTCTTCGAGCTTCGTGCGGATATAGAGACCCACGAGGCCGAGCGGGCCCGCGATCATGAACGGCACGCGCCAGCCCCAGTCGAGCAGTTGCTCGTGCGAGAGCATGGCGGTCAGCACGGCGACCGTGCCCGCGCCGAACACATAGCCGATCAGCGTGCCGAACTCGAGGAAGCTGCCCATGAAGCCGCGGCGCTTGTCGGTGGCGAACTCCGCGATGAAGGTCGCCGCGCCGCCATATTCGCCGCCCGTCGAGAAGCCCTGGACGAGACGCGCCACGAGCAGCAGCACGGGCGCGGCAATGCCGATCGAGTGGTACGACGGGATCAGGCCGATCGCGAACGTGCCGCAGGCCATCATGATCATCGTCATCGCGAGCACGCGCTGGCGGCCGATGCGGTCGCCCAGCGGCCCGAACACCATGCCGCCGATCGGGCGCACGAGGAACGCGGCCGCGAACGTGCCGAACGTCGCGATGAGCTGCGCCGAGGGGCTGCTCGACGGGAAGAACACCTGGCCGAGCGTAACGGCGATATAGCTGTACACACCGAAGTCGAACCATTCCATGGCGTTGCCGAGCGCCATGGCGCCGACGGCGCGTTTGAGAAGGCTGTTGTCGACGATCGTGATGTCGTCGAGGGTGAGATCGGCGGAGGCCGCCGATGTGCCGGAAGTGGAAGCGGTCAAGGTCTGCATCTCCAATGACTGCGACGAGCGTGCCACGAGGCTCGCCACGGTTGCCGGAAAGTGCCGTTTCGCAATTGCAGCGACATTTCGTGCACGGCGCGTCACAGGATGGCGGCCGATGCTGCGTTGCACAAGGCGAGCGGCGCACGAAAGCAATGCTGAAGCGTCGCGAAACGACACTCGGACGAATTGAGTTTAAGCGTTGCGCCTGCGTGGCCGTGGAAGGGGGGCAGGACGCATGAGGACGCTGGACCGGCACGTGGTGCCCGGTAAAGCGCCGCTGAAATGAAAAAGAAGCTCGCGTGGCGAAGCGTTCTTTTTGTCATATGCACATTCGGCTTTACGGCGCTTTTGGGCACCGGTTTTGATGCTTTTCCGAATGCAATTGATGGCTAATGCCTGTTGAACGAAGCGACATATTAGCACGATAACCGAAGATCGCGCAAACTGCGGCATCTGCGGAGTTTCGGGGGCGGGCTGGAAGCCCCACATGGCGGGGGATTGCGCCGATTCCATGGAACCGTTTCCTGCGCCTGGAAAACGCATGAAGCGCATAAAAAAACCGCGCCAGGGGCGCGGTTTTTGCAGTCGGGTGTGCTGTATCTCCGACGGCCGGGGACAGATCCCGGCAGGCAGCAGAAGGTCTCAGCCTTCGGTCGGCGGCACGTAGCCGGCGGCCTGGTCGGCGCCTTCGCCGAAGAAGTACTTTTCCGTTTGCTTCATCAGATACTGGCGCGCGCGCGGATCGGCCATGTTCAGGCGGTTTTCGTTGATCAGCATGGTCTGCTGCTTGAGCCACTGCTGCCACGCCTCCTTCGAGACGTTTTCGTAGATGCGCTTGCCGAGCTCGCCCGGCAGCGGGGGAAAGTCGAGACCCTCGGCTTCCTTGCCGAGCTTCGCGCATTGAATCATACGGGCCATGCTGTGCTTCTCCTTAGTCGTATGTGTGGGTGGCGTCGCGGGACGCTCAGAGCTGTTTCATCAGCACGAGCGACTTGCGCTGCCAGTTATAGAGCCGGCGGCGGTCTTCGGGCAGGTCGTCCACTGTTGCCTTGACGAAGCCGCGCTTGAGGAACCAGTGTTCGGTGCGCGTGGTGAGCACGAAAATGCGCGTGAGGCCGCGCGCCCGTGCGCGCTGCTCGATGCGCCGCAAGAGGCGCTCGCCGTCGCCGGAACCTTGCGCCTCGGGCGAGACCGTGAGGCACGCCATTTCGCCGATACGCTCCTGCGAGTACGCGTAGAGCGCCGCGCAGCCGAACAGCACGCCATCGTGCTCGATCACCGAGAAGTGGTCGATGTCGCGCTCGATCTGGTGGCGGCCGCGGCGCACGAGCGTGCCGTCTGATTCGAGCGGCTCGATCAGCGTGAGAATGCCGCCGACGTCATCGGGTGTCGCCTCGCGCAGACTTTCCAGGTTCTCGTACGAGATCATGGTGCCCACGCCGTCGTGCAGGAAGAGTTCGAGCAGCACGCTGCCGTCGAGCGCGTACGGAATGATGTGCGCGCGGCCCACGCCGCCGCGGCAGGCGCGAATGGAGTGCTTCAGATAGAAACCGGCGTCGCCGAGCACGGTGCCGCTTTCCTGCAGCTTGTACGCGTCGTCGAGCGACATTTCGCGGATCAGCTCGCCTTCTTCGTCGATCAAGCCCTGCGTTTCCGTGAGGAAAATGATCTTGTCGGCGCGCAGCGCAATGCCCGCTGCCGAAGCGACATCTTCCATCGAGAGGTTGAACGCCTCGCCCGTGGGCGAGAAACCGAGCGGCGAGAGCAGCACGAGCTTGCGGCTCGCGAGCGAGTGGCGGATCGAATCCGCGTCGATCTTGCGCACGACGCCCGTGTGCTGGAAGTCGACGCCGTCGAGAATGCCGACCGGCCGCGCCGTCACGAAGTTGCCCGACACCACGCTGATGTGCGCGTGCGCCATGGGCGTGTTCGGCAGACCCTGGCTGATCGCGGCCTCGATGTCGAGACGCACTTCGCCGGCCGCTTCCTTCGCGGATTCGAGCGCGCGGGCATTCGTGATGCGCATGCCGTGCGAGAACTCGGATTCGACGCCGTGCAGGCTCATCTGCTCTTCGGCCTGCGGGCGCGAGCCGTGCACGAGCACGATCTGGATGCCCATCGCCTGCAGGAGCGCGATGTCGGCGACGAGCGCGTTGAGCAGATTCTGGTGCACGACCTCGCCGCCAAAGGCGACGACGAACGTCTTGCCCTGAAACCTGTGGATGTAGGGCGCGACCGATCGCATCCAGTCGACGAACTGCGCGTGCTGCGCCAGGATCTGCGAGTCGGAATCCGCAGCGGCGGCAGAGGCCGGCGCGCTGGCGGTGGCGGGGGCGAGGTCGGTTTGGGAATTCATGCCCGGGATTATAATGCGCCCCCATGTCGAATGTACCCAAAAGACCTGCCTCGGCGCAGGGC
>DATBXG010000621.1:0-3203 GCA_036514415.1 Paraburkholderia sp. | reverse complement strand
CGATTTCGGGCACTTCCATCTCGAACAGCTTCATGAGGAACTCGGGCGCCGTGCGCGAGAGTTCGATCTGCGGGCCGCGCGCGGTGCGGTCGACCTTGCCGATCCAGGCGCGCACGCGGTCGCCCACGCGCAGGTTTTCCTTCGGAATCAACTGGTCGCGGCGCAGCAGCGCTTCCACACGGCCGGATTCGACGATGAAGTTGCCCTTGTCCATGCGCTTGACCGTGCCGGTCATGATGCTTTCGCCGCGCTCGAGGAAGTCGTTCAGGATCTGCTCGCGCTCGGCGTCGCGCACCTTCTGCAGAATGACCTGCTTGGCGGCCTGTGCGCCGATACGGCCGAATTCCACCGACGGAACCGGCTGCTCGACGAAACCGTCGATCTGCGCTTCGGGATCTTGCTCGCGTGCTTCGAACAGCAGGATTTCCTGATCCGGCTCCTGCAAACCCGCCTCGTCCGGCACGACGCGCCAGCGGCGGAACGTTTCGTGTTCGCCGCTTTCGCGATCGATATGCACGCGGATATCCGCATCCTCGTCGAAGAGTTTCTTGGAGGCCGACGCAAGCGCCGCTTCAAGGGCGGCGAACACCACGTCCTTGTCGACATTCTTCTCGCGTGCCAGCGCATCCACCAGCATCAACACTTCGCGACTCATTGTTTGCGGCTCCTAAAGTCAACTTTGGGGATAAGGCGTGCTTTGTCGATGTCCGCGAGCGTGAAATCGAGCATCGCAGGACCCGCCTTCCCTTCGAATTCCAGACCGATGGTCTCGCCTTCGGGAGCATGCACGATGCCCCGGTACGATTTCCGTCCGTCCAATGGCTTTTTCAACGTGATTACCGCTTCGCAGCCTGCGAAGCGTTCGAAGTCCGCCAGTTTTTTCAGCGGACGGTCGAGACCGGGCGACGAAACCTCGAGTCGCTCGTAGTCGATGTTCTCGACCGTCAATACGTGCTGCAGCTGACGCGTGACCTTCTCGCAGTCCTCGATCGCGATCCCCGCGGGCTGATCGATGTAGATGGTCAGCATGCCGCGCCCGGTGCGCTCGAGGTCGACCAGCTCGTACCCGAGCCCGGTGACCGTGGTTTCAATCAGTTCCGTCAGTTGCACAATGCCCACTCCAGATGTTCGCGCAGCGGGCCGGCAACTTCCTTCGCTCTAGTTCTTGCTTCGCTCGGGATTCGCGGGCCGCGCGCCAGGTGAGCGCGCGCTGCTCACCTACCTGCCCCACGATGACGAACGACCTGGCTCGTTGATTGGCAGCCCCCAAATTGACAATGCCGAACGTGAAACGTCGGCATTTGTCGGCATCCCTGTCGGAATTCATTTGGGGCGAACCAAAAAAAAATGGGCGAAACGCCCATCTTCTCACTTAGCCAGGTGGTCGCACCTGGGGCGCAAATAACAGCCGCACGCCCAGCGACTTTGTGATTCTAGCCTTTTTTGGACATTTACGCAAACCACCGGTCAAGTCCGAGCGGCCTTCTGCCGTTATTTCTGGGCCTGGCGGCGGGATTTTCAAGCGTATTTGGCATTATTTCGGCGCAGATTTGCAACAGAGCGTCGCCACGACGCTATCGCAGTGGCCAAGGCCGAAAGAGTGCGTCCAACGCGGCGAGCCAACGCACGAGTGCGCCAGCGGACGCCCGCCGCATGGCGCGGCGAGGCGTCGTGCCTCACGGGGTCAATGACCGCGCGTGCGGTTGCGCGGCGCGCCACGTTGGCCGCCACGGCTGTTGCCGCCAGCGCGGTTGCCGTTGGCGTTGGCGTTGCCGCCGGTGCCGGGCCCGCTGCGGCGATTGCCACTGGCATTGGCATTGCCGCCCGCACGCTTGCCCGCACCCGCGCCGGGCGCGCGGTTGCCGTCGACGTCACGGCCGCCGGCACGGTTGCCGCCGCGGCCACCGAAGCCGGAGCCCGCGCCGCCGCCGGAATTGCCATGGCCGGTACCCGCGCCGCCGCCGAAGCCGCCCGCAGCACCGCGCCGCCCCTGCTGGCGCGCCTGGTTCATCGCGCCATGCGAACTCAGCACCGGTTCGCGGTTGATGAAGCCCATGGAGGTCTGCATCGGATCGGGCTGACGACGGTCCTGCTCCTTGCCGCGGCCGCCGCCCTTCTCTTCGCTCGGCGCCTTCAGGCCGACTGCCGCCATCAGGCTGCGGACCTGGTTGTCTTCGAGCTCTTCCCAGCGACCGCGCTTGAGGCCCTTGGGCAGCGCGATCGGGCCGTGGCGCGTGCGAATCAGGCGGCTCACCATCAGGCCGACCGCTTCGAACATGCGGCGCACTTCGCGGTTGCGGCCTTCGGCCAGCGCGACGTGATACCAGTGATTCGTGCCTTCGCCGCCGCCATCGCGAATGCGCAGGAAGCTCGCCGGGCCGTCGTCGAGTTCGACGCCCTTGAGCAGCTTCTGACGATTGCCTTCGGTCAACTCACCCACCACGCGCACCGCGTACTCGCGCTCCACGCTGTAGCGCGGGTGCATGAAGCGGTTCGCCAGGTCGCCCGAGGTCGTGAGCATCAGGAGACCTTCGGTGTTGAAGTCCAGACGCCCGACGGCCAGCCACTTCGCCGTCTTCATGGGCGGCAGGCGGTCGAACACCGAGGGGCGGCCATCCGGATCGGCGTGGCTGACGATTTCGCCTGTCGGCTTGTGATAGATCAGCACGCGCGGCGGCTTGTTCGGCAGCTTGCGCTTGATCGGCTTGCCGTTGATACGGACCTGGTCGGTCGGCAGGATGCGCTGGCCGATGTGAGCGGGCTCGCCATTCACCGAGACGCGCCCGGCGATGATCAGCTCTTCCATGTCGCGGCGCGAGCCCATGCCCGCGTCCGCGAGCACCTTGTGCAGCTTCGGCGCGTCGTCGTCCGGGCTCAGCACGCGCTTGGGCTGCTGGGCGCGGCCGCGGCGCAGCATCGGCGCGTGCACGCCCGTGCCGGCGCCGGCACCGTTGTCGGCGTCGAACGCCGGGGACGTCACGTAGAGGAACAGGTCGTCCTGTGTGGCGTCGCCTGCGGACGCCGGCTGGCCTTCGGCGCGGCCCGGGCCGCCCTGGCCCTTGTTGCGCTTGCCCGCGCCCTGCTGACGCTCGCCCTGGCGTTCGCCGCCAGCTGCGTTCTGGCGGCGGCCCGGCTTCTTCGCGCCCGCGTCCTTGCGCGGCGCGCGGGCGGCAGCGTCGCCTTCCTGCGGCGCTTGCGTCCCG
>DATBXG010000620.1:0-7960 GCA_036514415.1 Paraburkholderia sp. | reverse complement strand
TCGCAGGGCGAGTACGCGGGCCTGCTCATCATCCAGGCGTACCACGCCTCGCGCGGCGAAGCCGATCGCAACGTCTGCCTGATTCCCGCTTCGGCCCACGGCACGAACCCCGCATCGGCGCAGATGGCCGGCATGCAAGTGGTCGTGGTTGCATGCGACGCGCAAGGCAACATCGATCTCGCCGACCTCAAGGCCAAGGCCGGGCAACATGCGGCGAAGCTCGCGGCGATCATGATCACGTATCCGTCCACGCACGGCGTGTTCGAAGAGAACGTGCGCGAAGTTTGCGAGATCGTGCACGCGGCGGGCGGCCAGGTGTACGTGGACGGCGCGAACATGAACGCCATGGTGGGTCTCGCGGCGCCGGGCCAGTTCGGCGGCGACGTCTCGCACCTGAACCTGCACAAGACTTTCTGCATTCCGCACGGCGGTGGCGGCCCGGGCGTCGGTCCCGTCGCGGTGGGCGCGCACCTTGCGCAGTTCCTGCCGAACCAGCTTTCGTCGGGCTACAAGCGCGACGATCACGGCATCGGCGCGGTGAGCGCGGCACCTTACGGCTCGGCTTCGATCCTGCCGATCTCGTGGATGTACATCGCCATGATGGGCGCGGCCAACCTGACCGCTGCGACCGAAAACGCGATCCTCAACGCCAACTACGTGGCGAACAAGCTCGCGCCGCACTTCCCGGTGCTCTACAGCGGCCCGGGCGGGCTGGTCGCGCACGAATGCATTCTCGATCTGCGCCCCATCAAGGATGCAAGCGGCATCACCGTGGACGACGTCGCCAAGCGCCTGATGGACTATGGGTTCCACGCGCCGACCATGAGCTTCCCGGTGCCGGGCACGCTGATGGTCGAGCCGACCGAGTCGGAGTCGAAGGAGGAGCTGGACCGCTTCATCGACGCCATGGTTGCAATCCGTGAGGAAATCCGCGCCGTGGAAGAAGGCCGCGCGGACAAGGAGGACAACCCGCTGCGCCACGCGCCGCACACGGCCGCCGTCGTGGTCTCCGACGACTGGACGCACGCCTACTCGCGCGAGCAGGCCGCGTACCCGGTCGCGTCGCTCGTCGCGCGCAAGTACTGGCCGCCGGTCGGCCGCGCCGACAACGCTTACGGCGACCGCAACCTGTTCTGCTCGTGCGTGCCGATGGCCGAATACGCAGATCAGGCCGCCGGCGAATAAGCCTGCGCCAGGCCGCTGCGTTGTCTTCGGATCACGCAGCGGCGGTCGTCCCCCTCACATTTGCCGTCGCAAACCGCTAACATCACACACCTGTCAGCCTTGAATCAGGGAGTCGCGCATGGCGCGGAAGGTGCGAATGGAGTCACGGCGGGAGTCGCTTCGGGTCTCACTGCGGGTCTCACTGCGGGTCTCGACGCGGAACTCGATCGGCCAGCCCCCCCGGACCACGACCCGGCAGGCGCGCGGCATCGTGCGTTGCGGCCCGCAGCGCCTTGCCGTCGCGCTGGCGCTCGCCTGCGCCGCCTTCAGCGGCGCGGCCCATGCGGCCATGAACTTCTGCGCGGCTCCGGCGCTGCAATCGAGCGAACGCACCAACTCCGACCCGGGCGTGAAGGCGCTCGTGGCCGAGGTCCTGGCGCATGTGAACGACGTGCCGCGTCCGCTGGCGCGCCTGCATACCGAGGGCACGCTGCCGCACGAGGGCATCTACGACCAGAGCGTCGACGCCGCGAAGGAGCTCGACCTCATGCGCAACGCCGCGCTCGCGTGGCGCGCGACGAGCGACGAGCGCTTCCTGAAGCTCGTGGACCGCTTTCTGCTCGCTTGGGTCACCACCTACAAGCCGAGCTTCAATCCCATCGACGAAACGCGCTTCGAGGGGCTGATACTCGCCTACGACATGACCGCGAGCGCGCTGCCCGTGAAAACGCGCAACGCGACGATGCAGTTCCTGAACAGCTTCGCGACCGGCTATATCGCGCAGATCGACGCGCAGCCGCGCCCGCTCAAGGGCACTTTCGCGAACAACTGGCAGAGCCATCGGGTCAAACTCGTAGCGATGATCGCGTTCACGCTCGACAACCGGAAGATGATCGCGACGGCGCAGCGGCTCTTCGTGGAGCATATCGGCGACAACGTGGCCCCCGACGGCTCGACGCTCGACTTCACCGAGCGCGACGCCCTGCACTACGTGACCTACGATCTGCAGCCGCTCGTGACCGCCGCGCTCGCCGCGCGCCGCCACAACCGCAACTGGCTGACCGAGCGCGCAGCCAACGGCGCCACGCTCGCCGCCGCGCTCGACTGGCTCACGCCTTTCGCGCTCGGCCAGAAAATGCACGAGGAATTCGTGCATTCGAGCGTACCGTTCGACGCAAAGCGGCGCGAAGCGGGCCTGCCCGGCTACACCGGCGAGTGGGACCCGAAGAACGCCGCGGAGCTGTTTCACCTGGCGGCGCGACTCGACGGCCGCTTTGCGCCGGTCGCGCTGAAACTCGCGCCCACGCCGCCCGCGTGGCTCGCCGTCTGTCTGCCGTTGCCGGCGCGCTAAACGCGCCCGAGGGTGGCGGCAGCGGCACGGAACCAACGATGCCGCGATAGTGCCGCATCCCCACCAACCAACGTCAGACAAGCAGGAGCAGTACCCATGGCAGTAAGCGTTTTCGATCTGTTCAAAGTCGGCATCGGGCCTTCCAGCTCGCACACGGTCGGGCCCATGCGCGCGGCGCTGATGTTCGCCGAAGGACTCGAGCGCGACGGACTGCTCGCCGGCACCGCCGCCGTGAAAGTCGAGCTGTACGGCTCGCTCGGCGCAACCGGCAAGGGCCACGGCACCGACCGCGGCGTCATGCTCGGCCTGATGGGCGACGCGCCGGACACCGTCGACCCCGACACCATCAACGAGCGCCTCGAAGCCGTGCGCACCTCGCGCCAGCTCGCGCTGCTCGGCCGCCATCCCATTGCGTTCGTTCCCAAGGAGCACGTGGCGTTCTATCGCCAGGCGCTGCCCGAGCACCCCAACGGCATGAAGCTGCGCGCGCTCGACGCGGGCGGCGAAACGCTGCGCGAAAGCACCTATCTCTCGGTAGGCGGCGGCTTCGTCGTCACGGCCGGCGCCGCGAACACCAAGGTGCTCGCCGCCGCCCAGCAACTGCCGCATCCGTTCCGCACGGGCGCGGAAATGCTCGCGCAGTGCGCCTCGACGGGCAAGAGCGTCGCGCAGCTGATGCTCGAAAACGAGCGCGTCTGGCACAGCGACGAGCAGATCCGCTCGGGCCTCCTGCGCATCTGGGACGTGATGCAGTCGTGCGTCTCGCGCGGCTGCGGCATCAACAATCCCTCCGCCGACGGCACGCTGCCCGGCCCGTTCGCCGTGAAGCGCCGCGCGCCGCAGCTCTATCGCGCGCTCACCGGCAACCCCGAGCGCGCGCTGCAGGACCCGCTCTCGATGATCGACTGGATCAACCTCTACGCGATCGCCGTGAACGAGGAGAACGCCGCGGGCGGGCGCGTCGTGACCGCGCCGACCAACGGCGCGGCCGGCATCATCCCCGCGGTGCTGCACTACTACGTGCGCTTCACGCCCGGCGCGAACGAACAAGGCGTGATCGACTTCCTGCTCACCGCCGCCGCGATCGGCATTCTCTACAAGCTCAACGCGTCGATTTCGGGCGCCGAAGTGGGCTGCCAGGGTGAGGTGGGCGTGGCCTGCTCGATGGCCGCCGGCGCGCTCGCCGCCGTGCTGGGCGGCACGCCGCTGCAGGTGGAGAACGCCGCCGAAATCGGCATGGAGCACAACCTCGGCCTCACCTGCGACCCGGTGGGCGGCATGGTGCAGATTCCCTGCATCGAACGCAACGCCATGGCCTCGGTGAAGGCCGTGAACGCCGCGCGCATGGCGCTGCGCGGCGACGGCGCGCATTACGTCTCGCTCGACTCCGTCATCAAGACGATGCGCGAGACCGGCGCCGACATGAAGACGAAGTACAAGGAGACCTCGCGCGGCGGCCTCGCGGTGAATATCGTCGAGTGCTGATCGTTTGATGCGCTGTCGCCTTGCCCGAAGTATCCGGACGTATTCACGTAACGATTGAAGGAGACTTGAACGCCATGCAGCAGCCGAACGATTCCGTCACCACCACCGGGGCTCGCCTCGTCGTCGATGCGCTCGTCGCCAATGGCGTCGAGCGCGTGTTCTGCGTACCCGGCGAGAGCTATCTCGCAGTGCTCGATTCGTTGTCCGACGAAACCGCGCGCATAGAGACCGTGGTGTGCCGTCACGAAGCGGCCGCGGCGAACATGGCGGAAGCGATCGGCAAGCTCACGGGCAAGCCCGGCATCGCGCTCGTCACGCGCGGGCCGGGCGCCACGCACGCGTCGATCGGCGTGCACACGGCGTTCCAGGACTCCACGCCGATGATCCTGCTGATCGGCCAGGTCGCGCGCGAGCAGATGGACCGCGAGGCGTTCCAGGAGATCGACTATCGGCGCATGTTCGGCCAGATGGCGAAGTGGGTCGCGCAGATCGACGACGCGCGCCGCGTGCCCGAATATCTGAGCCACGCATTCCACGTCGCGATGTCGGGCCGGCCCGGCCCGGTCGTGCTCGCGCTGCCCGAAGACATGCTGAGCGGCGCGATTCCCGCAGCGGAAGCGCAGCCCATCGCACCACCCGCGCAGCGCGTGCAGGCCTCGCCTTCCGCGGCGCAGATGGAGCGGCTGCGCGAACTGCTCGCGGGCGCGAAGAAGCCGTTCGTGATCGCGGGCGGACACGGCTGGAACACACAGGCCTGCGCAGATTTTCAGCGCTTCATCGAGAACTGGCAGTTGCCCGTGGGTCTCGCGTTCCGTTTCCAGGACACGCTCAACAACGACCACCCGAACTACGCGGGCGACGTGGGCCTCGGCGTGAATCCGGCGCTGGCCAGGCGCATTCGCGAAGCCGACGTGCTGCTCGCGCTCGGGCCGCGTCTGGGCGAATCCACGACGGGCGGCTACACGCTCTTCGACATCCCCAGGACGAAGCAGACGCTCATTCACGTGCACCAGGGCGCGGAAGAACTCGGGCGCGTGTATGCGGCCGACCTGCCCATCGTCTCCGGTCTCGCGGAAATCGCGGCACTGCTCGCCGAGCTTCCTGCACCCGCTCATCCCGCGTGGTCCGGTAGCGCCGGCGAAGCGCACGAGGCCTGGCATGCATGGCGCAAGCCGCTGCCGATGCCGGGCGACGTGCAACTGGGCGAGGTGATGCAGCAACTGCGCGCCCGTCTGCCCGACGACGCGATCGTCACGAACGGCGCAGGCAACTACGCGACCTGGCTGCACCGGCACTTCGCGTATCGCCACTTCCGCTCGCAGCTCGCGCCCACGAGCGGCGCAATGGGCTACGGCGTGCCCGCCGCGATCGCCGCGAAGTCGCTGTATCCGTCGCGCACCGTCGTCGCGCTTGCGGGCGACGGCTGCTTCATGATGGCCTCGTCGGAACTCGCGACGGCGATGCAGTACGGCCTGAACGTCGTTTTCATCGTCGTGAACAACGCGCACTACGGCACGATCCGCATGCACCAGGAGCGCCACTATCCGGACCGCGTGCACGGCACGCAGCTCACGAACCCTGACTTCGCGGCGTTCGCGCAGTCGTTCGGCGCGCACGGTGAAGTCGTCACCGCTACGGCACAGTTCGCGCCCGCGCTAGAGCGCGCGCTCACGGCTGGAAAACCGGCGCTGATCGAGATCCGCGTGACGAAGGAAGCGAGCACGCCCGCAGCGACGCTCGAACAGGTTCGCGAAGCGGGCAGGAAAATGCGCGGAGAATGACTGAAAAGGAATCCTGAATAAGCTCACCTTTCGGGATGAGCGCACGAACAAAAGCCCCGCAGATCTTTCGATTCTGCGGGGCTTTTTACTTCAGCCGAACGTCAGGCGCTTACTTGCCGCCCACGCTCTGCAGCGTCGTCCACTTGCCGTCGACAACCTTGTACAGCGTGATGCCGCCGTTCTTCAGGTCGCCGCGCGAGTCGTACGCCAGTTCCGACGTGGTGACAGCCGGCTTGCTCGTCTTCGCCAGGTACGGCAGGTACTTCGCCGGATCCGTCGAGTTGGCCGCTTTCATGGCCGTGAACATCGCCATTGCGCCGTCGTAGGCGTACGGCGAGTAGGTTTGCACGTCTTCGCCGAAGCGCTTCTTGTACTTCTCGACGTAGTCCTTGCCACCCGGCATCTGGTCGAGCGGCAGGCCGGCGAGCGAAGCCACCGTGCCGTTCGCCGCGTCACCCGCGATCTGCAGGAAGGTCGGCGTGTGCACCATTTCGCCGCCCATCAGCGGAGCCTTGATGCCCAGCGACTTCATCTGCTTGACCATCGGCGCGGCCTGCGAATCGGCGCCGCCGAAGTAGACCAGGTCGGGGTTCATCGCCTTCGCCTTCGTCAGGACCGACTTGAAGTCGACGGCCTTGTCGTTGGTGTACTCGCGATCGATGATGTTGCCGCCCGCAGCCTTCGCAGCCTTCGAGAACTCGTCGGCGAGACCCTGGCCGTAGGCCGTGCGGTCGTCGATCACGACGATCTTCTTCAGGCCCAGGTTCTTCACCGCGAACGTGCCTGCCACCGAACCTTGCTGGGTGTCGGAGGTCATCATGCGGAACGTCGTCTTGAAGCCTTGCTGCGTGTACTCAGGCGCCGTCGCCATGGCGATCTGGGGGATGCCCGCGTTCGCGTAGATGCGCGAAGCCGGAATCGTCGTGCCCGAGTTGAAGTGACCGAGCATGCCCTTGATGCCGTCGTCGACGAGCTTCTGCGCGACCGTCGTGCCCGTGCGCGGGTCGGCCTGATCGTCGGCCGAGTCGAGCACGAAGTGAACCGGCTTACCGCCGATCA
Organism: Paraburkholderia sp.; assembly: GCA_036514415.1. Lineage (GTDB taxonomy): Bacteria > Pseudomonadota > Gammaproteobacteria > Burkholderiales > Burkholderiaceae > Paraburkholderia. Next base: position 1,120 of record DATBXG010000620.1, on the reverse strand, counting down.
CGGGCTTCGTCGCGTTCATGTCTTCGACTGCGAGCGTGATGCCGTTCTGGAAGTCCTTGCCGTAGTGCGCCTGCGCACCCGTCATCGGACCGGCGAAACCGACCTTCACTTCTTCGACTTGTTGTGCGTGCGCAGTCCCCGCCAGCGACATGGCGGCAACAAGCGTTGCGCCTGCCAGCTGCTTCATGGTGTGTTGCATTGCTTCTCCTTGGTACCAGGTATCAAATGAGCGGCTTCGGATTGAATGAGCCTTGCCGCTTCCTTGTCTTGAGACGACCGACAGTATGGCTGCTTAGCCGATCGTCATCAAATTCGCGTTACCGCCTGCTGCTGCCGTATTCACGCTGACCGAACGCTCTGCGAGCAGTCGTTCGAGAGCGTAATCTTCATCGCCGTTGGCGAGCGCGTGCGCCGCCACGCCCTGCACCGAAACGATCGGGCCGGGGCGCTTGGCCACTTCCTTCACGAGCGCGAGCAGCTCGTCGCTGTCGCCTTCGAAGAGGACCGCATCGAAGTCGGCGTCGGCCGTCTTCCTGATCGCCACGTGCGCCTTCAGTGCCGCAGGCAACGCGCTCACGAGCGCTTCGCCAGCCGCGCCCTGGAACAGCGCGCGGTTGCCCGTTGCAAGCGCAACGGCGAGCTGGGCGCGCGCGCCCGTGGCCGTCGAAGGCACACACAGCACCGTGCCGCGCGCCGAAAGCGTGTAGGTGTTGCGCTCGCCCGTCGGGCCAGGCAGAACCGCCGTGGCGCCCGCGAGCACGTATTCGAGGTAGCCGTCGCAGCGTGCCGCGAGCGCGGGCTCGCGCTCGGCGATGAGCCAGTCGCGCAGCGCCGTGAGCGCCGATTGTGCCGACTGCGGTGCGCTCTCGCCTTGCGGTGCATCCACCACGAGCGCTTCGGCGAGCGACTTCGGCAGACCGGCCGGACGCTTCGCGAGCAGACGCGAGAGATACAGCGCGCCACCCGCCTTCGGACCCGTGCCCGAAAGCCCTTCGCCGCCGAACGGCTGCACGCCCACCACCGCGCCGATCACGTGCGCGATCGTTTCGTCGATACGCGTGTGGATGCCGAGCGTGAGGCCGTAGCCCGTCGCGCGGATCTGCTCGAGCAGCTTGTCGAG
>DATBXG010000619.1:0-2232 GCA_036514415.1 Paraburkholderia sp. | reverse complement strand
CCATATAGACAGATATTATAAAATGAAAAAACGTTTGTAGAAAGAGGACTTGCAGACGATTTGAGATCGTGTCGGTTATCGCCCGCTTCGGACCGATAAGCGCTGAGCGAGCGGATGGTCGGCGTTTAGTGGAAATCGTCCTCGTGTAACTCGATCGGCTTGCCGTGCGGCGTACGTTCGCAGGCATGCTCCCAGGCGTGCTTGACGCGATGCAGCGTCTCGGTGCTGGCAACGCCTTTCGCGGCGATGATTCGCTCCAGCGCGGCGAGCCAATGGCGATAATAGGTCTCGCCCGTATCGGGATCGCCGGCCGCCTGCGCGCGCTTGATTTCGGCGCCCAGCGTTTCCGCCCATTCCGGCCAGGTGAACAGGCCGCGGTCGTAGAGCGCGAGCGTCATCGCAAAAGCCTGCGCTTCCCACGGCTCGCGGAAAACGGGGCCTTCCGAATCGCGTGGAAGGCTGGGGATATGCTGCGCGGCAAGGTCCGCTGTACCGGCCATCACGTGGGGTCCAGATAAGGCTCGAACGCCTCGATCGAGACCTTCAAAATCGGATCGCTGTCCGGCCCCCACAACTCGCGCCCGTCGAACACGACCGTGTAGAGCCACTGCGGATTGTCGCCAAGATCGGACGCGACGGAATCCGGATACACATGGCAGCCTTGGCAGCGCTCGATCACGCCGACCTTGCCACGGGCGTAGCGGGGTAGGCGCGTATGCGCTGCGGGGTGAATGTTCTTCGTGCGCACGCGATCGCCGGGCTTGAACCGCGCGGGCGCCTGCTGCTGGCGGTAGAACGAGCCGCGCGTGAGCTTCTCGGGGATGAGGTCGGCGGTCAATCTCCGCGGCAGCGACTTGCGCGGACGCAGCGCGCGACCGGCCTGCAACTCGTCGACGCCGGCGAGACCGCGCTCGACGACGTTGGTCCGCATCGCCAGCGCCCATTTTTGGTAATACGACGCGTTCAGATAGATGTGTGGCGGGATCCGTTCCCGCGCATAGCGCGCGTGATCGATCGTCCACGCGCCGGCGTAACCCATCGCGCGCTGCAGCGCCATGACGCGGCCCTCCCATTGTTCGTGGAACGGCGGCTCGTTCTGCTCGACCTCGATGTTGCCGAAGCCGTCCATGCCGCCCATGTCGTGGATGCCGTCCATGTTTACGGCTCCTTCGGCAAACCGGTGCCGATCATCGAGTCGCGCGTGACCAGTTCGGCGAGCTTCTCTTCGCTCCAGCCGTCCGTGCCCGCGGGCCGTATCGGCAGCACGATGAAACGAGTTTCAGCGGTGGAATCCCATACACGGATCCCGGTGTCCTTGGGCAAGGTGATGCCGAACTCGGCGAGCACGCCGCGCGGGTCCTTCACCGCGCGCGAGCGGTACGGCGCCGATTTGTACCAGATCGGCGGCAGGCCGAGCACCTCCCACGGATAGCAGGAGCACAATGTGCAGACGACCATGTTGTGCGTCGTCGGCGTATTCTCGACCGCGACGAGGTGATCGCCGACGCGGCTCACATGCGCGAGTGTTGCGACCGCCTTCGAGGCATCCGCAAGCAGCGCTTGCCTGAAGGCCGGATCGCTCCACGCCTTGGCGACGACGGCCGCGCCGTTGCGCGGGCCGATCTTTGTCTCGTAAGCCTCGACGATGGCGTCGAGCGCCGCCGAATCGACATAGCCTTTTTCGGTGAGCACGGTCTCCAGCGCGCGCACGCGTAGCTGCGTGTCCGACAGTTCGGAATGCTCGTGGTCGTGATCGTGTGCCATGCGCCGAATTTAGCGGACGCCATGGCACGGTGTCATCATCGGCGGAGGCGGATGATCCTGCGCTTCGGGCCTTGCATTACAACGCGGAGCCAGGGTTACTGGATTGCCTGCCTTCGCGGGCGATGACGGTGGAAAATGAACCGGCTCGCCAATCAGATTGATCGTCTCACCACTGCCGTGGGCCGCGCGGCCGCTTGGCTCGCGCTGTTCATCGTGCTGCTGCAGTTTGCGCTGGTGATCGGTCGCTACATCTTCGGCTTCGGATCAATCTGGCTCTCGGAGATGGTGATCTATGCGCACGCGGCGCTGTTCCTGTTCGCAGCCGCGTGGACACTGAAGGTGGGCGGGCATGTGCGCGTGGACGTCTTCTATGCGTACGCAAACCCTCGCACGCGCGCGTGGATCGATGTCGCCGGCGCGCTGCTGTTTTTGCTGCCGTTCGCGCTGGTGCTGTTGTGGCTGTCGTTG
>DATBXG010000618.1:0-4239 GCA_036514415.1 Paraburkholderia sp. | reverse complement strand
GCCGCGAAGGTTTCCGTCAGCGTGCCGATCTGGTTGATCTTGATGAGGATCGAGTTGCCGATGCCCTTCTCGATGCCTTCCTTCAGGATGCGCGTGTTGGTGACGAACAGGTCGTCGCCCACGAGCTGGACCTTCTTGCCGAGCTTCTCGGTCAGCAGCTTCCAGCCGGCCCAGTCGGACTCGTGCATGCCGTCTTCGATCGAGACGATCGGGAACTTGTCGGCGAGCGTAGCCAGGTAGTCGGCGAACTCGGCCGACGAGAGTTGCAGGCCTTCGCCCGCGAGCTGGTACTTGCCGTCGTGATAGAACTCGCTGGCTGCGCAGTCGAGCGCGAGCAGCACGTCTTCACCGGCGCGGTAGCCAGCCTTCTCGATGGCTTGCAGGATGGTCGAGAGGCATTCGTCGTTGCTGCCGAAATTCGGTGCGAAGCCGCCTTCGTCGCCCACTGCCGTGCTCATGCCGCGATCCGAGAGGATCTTCTTGAGCGCGTGGAACACTTCCGCGCCGCAACGCAGCGCTTCGCGGAAGGTCGGCTGGCTCACCGGCACGATCATGAACTCTTGAATGTCGAGGCTGTTGTTCGCGTGTGCGCCGCCGTTGACGATGTTCATCATCGGAACTGGCAGCTGCATCGCGCCCGAGCCGCCGAAGTAGCGGTACAGCGGCAGGCCGGCTTCTTCAGCGGCGGCCTTCGCGACGGCCATCGAGACGGCCAGCATGGCGTTCGCGCCGAGACGCGACTTGTTGTCGGTGCCGTCCAGTTCGAGCAGGGTCTTGTCGAGGAAGGCTTGCTCCGACGCGTCGAGGCCCATGATCGCCTCGGAGATTTCGGTGTTGATGTGCTCGACGGCCTTCAGCACGCCCTTGCCGTTGTAGCGGCCGGCTTCGCCGTCGCGCAGTTCGATCGCTTCACGCGAGCCCGTGGACGCGCCCGACGGCACCGCCGCGCGGCCCATCGTGCCCGATTCAAGCAGCACGTCGCATTCGACGGTGGGGTTGCCGCGCGAATCCAGAATCTCGCGACCGATGATATCTACGATTGCACTCATGGTTTCCTCAGGAAATGACAGTAATTCTTGCGCGTACCGCGCCGCCTGCTGCATTGGCCCGCGAGGCACAGTTTCCATGCTCGTTCGGGGCACACCGTCACATGGGACAGGCGGCGTGTTCGCGAGGTTCAACTTGCCGCAGCGCGACGGTCACGTTCGCATGACCGATGCGCTGCCACGCTGCCTTGTACATCGAACGCGGCGCGCCGGCCCGGTTGCGTACAGCATGATGGCGTTACGTGGCGCCTGCTGTGCGCACGGTCCTGCGCCGCGCTGCTCCTCCATCGCGCCGCCCATGCAATCGAAGCGGCGCGCAACTACGTCAATACGCGTATTGCGCGGAACCTGCGTGCGCTCAGTTGAAGTCGCTTTCGAGGAACGGCGTGCGCTTGACCGCCTGGTCGAGCGTCACGAGCGTTTCGAGGAGGTCGGCCATGCGGTTCAGCGGCACGGCGTTCGGACCATCGGACTTCGCCTGAGCGGGGTTCGGGTGCGTCTCCATGAAGAGACCCGCCACGCCCGTGGCCACGGCCGCGCGCGCGAGCACCGGCACGAATTCGCGCTGACCGCCCGAGCTCGTGCCCTGGCCGCCCGGCAGCTGCACCGAGTGGGTCACGTCCATCACGACCGGCGCGCCGGTCTCGCGCATGATAGCGAGCGAACGCATGTCCGAGACGAGGTTGTTGTAACCGAACGAAACTCCGCGCTCGCAGGCGAGGAAGCTGTCTTCGGAAAGACCCGCTTCACGCGCGGCTTCGCGCGCCTTGTCGATCACGTTCTTCATGTCGTGCGGCGCGAGGAACTGGCCTTTCTTGATGTTGACCGGCTTGCCCGAGCGTGCGCACGCGTGGATGAAGTCGGTCTGGCGGCACAGGAACGCGGGCGTCTGCAGGACGTCCACGACCGACGCAACCGGCCCGATCTCCTCTTCCGTGTGCACGTCGGTCAGCACGGGCAGGCCGAGCTGGCGCTTCACCTCCGAGAGAATGCGCAGGCCCTCGTCCATCCCGAGGCCGCGAAACGACTTGCCGCTCGAACGATTGGCCTTGTCGTAGGACGACTTGTAGATGAACGGAATGCCGAGCTTCGACGTGATTTCCTTCAGGCGGCCCGCCGTGTCGATCGTCATCTGTTCAGATTCGACGACACAGGTGCCCGCGATCAGGAAGAACGGCTTGGTGAGACCAACCTCGAAACCGCACAGATTCATGCTTTCTCCTCAGCGCGCGCCTGCTGGTGCGCGACCGCTGCTTCGACATACGCCTTGAAGAGCGGATGGCCGTCGCGCGGCGTGGACGTGAATTCCGGGTGGAACTGGACGCCGACGAACCACGGGTGCATGTCGCGCGGCAGCTCCATCATTTCCGGCAGGTCCTCGGAAGGCGTACGGGCGCTGATGACAAGACCGCCGGCTTCGAGCTTGGGCACGTAGCCGTTATTGACTTCATAACGATGGCGGTGGCGCTCGTTCACGTCCTTGCCGTAGATCTCTGCCGCGAGCGTGCCGGGCTTGATCGGGCAGCGCTGGGAACCCAGGCGCATCGTGCCGCCGAGGTCCGAGTCTTCGGTACGCTTCTCGACCTTGCCTTCGCGGTCGGCCCATTCGGTGATGAGCGCGACGACGCGGTCCGGCGTGTCCGGATCGAATTCCGTGCTGTTCGCGTGCTTCAGGCCCACCACGTCGCGCGCGAATTCGATCACGGCGAGCTGCATGCCGAGGCAGATGCCGAGGTACGGCACCTTCGCTTCGCGAGCGTACTGGATGGCCTTGATCTTGCCTTCGGTGCCGCGACGGCCGAAACCGCCCGGCACGAGAACCGCGTCGAGATGCTTGAGGCTCTCGACACCTTCTTCGTCGATCTGCTCGGAATCGATGTACTCGATGTTGACCTTTGTCGAGGTCTTGATCGACGCGTGGCGCAGTGCCTCGATGAGCGACTTGTACGACTCGGTCAGGTCGACGTACTTGCCGACCATGCCGATCGTGACTTCGTGCTTCGGATGCTCGAGCTTCTCGACCATCTCCGCCCAGATCGACAGATCGGCGGGCTTCGCGGAAAGCTTCAGCTCGTCGCAGACGATCGAGTCGAGGCCCTGGTCGTGCAGCATCTGCGGGATCTTGTAGATGCTGTCGGCGTCCCACACCGAGATCACGGCGTCTTCGGGCACGTTCGAGAACATCGAGATCTTCGCGCGCTCGTCGTCGGGAATACGGCGGTCGGCGCGGCACAGCAGCACGTTCGGATAGATACCGATTTCGCGCAGCTTCTGCACGCTGTGCTGCGTGGGCTTGGTCTTGAGTTCACCCGCCGTGGCGATGAACGGCACGAGCGTGAGGTGCACGAAGCACGCGCTGTTGCGGCCAAGGCGCAGGCTCATCTGACGCGCGGCTTCGAGGAACGGCAGCGATTCGATGTCGCCCACCGTGCCGCCCACTTCGACGATCGCGACATCGGGCTCGCCGCACGTCGCCGACGCGGCGCCGCGTTCGACGAACGCCTGGATCTCGTTGGTGATGTGCGGAATGACCTGCACGGTCTTGCCCAGATAGTCGCCGCGGCGTTCCTTGCGGATCACCGATTCGTAGATCTGGCCCGTGGTGAAGTTGTTGGCCTTGCGCATCTTCGTGGTGATGAAGCGCTCATAGTGGCCGAGGTCGAGGTCGGTTTCCGCTCCGTCTTCCGTCACGAACACTTCGCCGTGCTGAAACGGGCTCATCGTGCCGGGGTCGACGTTGATGTAGGGATCGAGCTTGAGGAGGGTGACTTTCAGACCGCGCGATTCGAGGATCGCGGCGAGGGAGGCGGCGGCAATACCCTTGCCAAGGGAGGAAACTACGCCGCCGGTGACGAAAACATATTTGGTCATCGCTGGATGCTCGCGGGAAAAACGGATTATACCTGAAAGCAAGGGCTAACCCTGAATTTTGAGCGAGCCCGGCACGGGTCGAATGCGATGCGCGATGTGTCGCGCCCCGCTCTCCCCTGCGCCGTCAGCGGCAGCCCCGGAGATCGATGGCTCAGGCTCCGTTTTCCATGGCGTAAAGCATGCGTTGCACGACACGCGCGGTCTCGATCGGGCGCTCCATGGGATACAGATGGCTGCCCTCGATCCACTCGAAGCGCTCGCCCGCAATGCGCCGCGTCGCCGCGAGCCCGACCTGGCGGATTTCCCGCGACTGCGTGCCCGC
>DATBXG010000617.1:0-2218 GCA_036514415.1 Paraburkholderia sp. | reverse complement strand
CTCGATGAACTACGGCGAAGTGTTCGCGAAGCGCGCCGAACTGGCGAGCCTGCACTTCCCGGGCACCGACTGGGGCCTGCTGACGGTTGCCTGTATCTGCCTGTTCATCGGCGCGATGGGTAAGTCGGCGCAGTTCCCGCTGCATGTCTGGCTGCCGGACTCGATGGAAGGCCCGACGCCGATCTCCGCACTGATTCATGCGGCAACCATGGTGACGGCCGGTATCTTCATGGTCGCGCGCATGTCGCCGCTGTTCGAGCTTTCGGAAGCCGCGCTTTCGTTCATCGTCGTGATCGGCGCCATTACCGCGCTCTTCATGGGCTTCCTTGGCGTCGTGCAGAACGACATCAAGCGCGTGGTCGCGTACTCGACGCTTTCGCAGCTCGGCTACATGACCGTGGCGCTCGGCGTCTCGGCCTACCCGGTCGCGATCTTCCACCTGATGACGCACGCGTTCTTCAAGGCGCTGCTGTTCCTCGGCGCGGGTTCGGTCATCATCGGCATGCACCACGACCAGGACATGCGCAACATGGGCGGCCTGCGCAAGTACATGCCCATCACGTGGATCACGTCGCTCGTCGGCTCGCTCGCGCTGATCGGCACGCCGTTCTTCTCGGGCTTCTACTCGAAAGATTCGATCATCGACGCCGTGAAGCTCTCGCACCTGCCGGGTTCGGGCTTCGCGTACTTCGCGGTGGTTGCCAGCGTGTTCGTCACGGCGCTGTACTCGTTCCGTATGTACTTCCTCGTGTTCCACGGTAAAGAGCGCTTCCGCGGTCCGAAGCACCCCGAGTCGCCGATGGCGATCGAAGCGGCCCACGGTCACGGCGATCACGGTCACGACGATCATCACGTGCACGTGCCGCACGAGTCGCCGTGGGTCATCTGGGTGCCGCTCGTTCTGCTCGCGATTCCTTCGGTGATCGCCGGTGCGTTCGCGATCCAGCCGCTGCTCTTCGGTGACTTCTTCTCGCATGGCGTGGCGTTCGAGAACGTCATCTTCGTTGGCGAGAACCACGAGGCGCTCACGGAGATGGGCAAGGAATTCCAGGGCTGGGCCGCGATGGGCGCGCATGCGTTCTCGGGTCTGCCGGTGTGGCTCGCACTCGCGGGTGTGGTGGTGGCGTGGTTCTTCTACATGAAGCGCCCGGAACTGCCGGCCGTCGTGTCGCGCACGTTCTCGCCGGTCTACAAGCTGCTGGCTAACGCGTATTACCTCGACAAGATCAACGAAATCGTCTTCGCTCGCGGAGCGGTCGCTATCGGTCGCGGTCTGTGGAAGGAGGGCGATGTCGTCGTGATCGACGGCGTCGTGAACGGGAGCGCCAAGTTTATCGGCTGGTTTGCAACTGTCATTCGTTTCCTGCAATCCGGCTATATCTACCACTACGCATTTGCCATGATCATTGGCATGCTTGGCCTCCTTACCCTGTTTGTAACGCTCGGCGGCAAATAAGGCAAAATAAGGCGAGGAAACGCATGCACGCAACTCCGATTCTCAGTATTGCGATCTGGATGCCGATCGTATTCGGCATCATCGTTCTTGTAGTGGGTTCCCGTCGGAACCCGAGTGCGGACCGCTGGCTCGCACTCATCGGTTCGGTGCTTAGTTTCCTCGTCACCCTTCCGCTCGTTGCGGGCTTCGATACGTCCACGGCTTCCCTCCAGTTCGAGGAGAAGTCGGTCTGGATCGATCGGTTCAATATTTCGTATCACCTGGGCGTCGACGGCATCGCGATGTGGTTCGTCGTGCTGACGGCGCTCATCACCGTGATCGTCGTGATCGCGGGCTGGCAGGTCATCACGAAGAACGTCGCGCAGTATTACGCGTCGTTCCTCATCCTGTCGGGCATCATGATCGGCGTTTTCTGCGCCGCCGACGGTCTGCTGTTCTACGTGTTCTTCGAAGCCACGCTCATTCCGATGTACATCATCATCGGTGTGTGGGGCGGCCCGAACCGCGTGTACGCAGCGTTCAAGTTCTTTCTCTACACGCTGGCCGGCTCGCTGCTCATGCTGGTCGCGTTGCTGTACCTGTACCGCATTACCGGGACCTTCGACCTCGCCTCCTGGCAGGCCGCGAAGATCGCCATGACGCCGCAAATCTTGCTGTTCATCGCATTCTTCTTCGCGTTTGCCGTCAAGGTGCCGATGTGGCCCGTCCACACCTGGCTGCCCGATGCCCACGTCGAGGCGCCGACCGGCGGTTCGGTGGTGC
>DATBXG010000616.1:0-3813 GCA_036514415.1 Paraburkholderia sp. | reverse complement strand
CGAGTGCATCGGCGAGCCGGTTGTTGCGGCGCGGCGGCGGAACGCCGCCTTGCACCTTCGGCAGCAGGAGCGCGCGCAGCTTGCCTTCGAAATCGGGATCGCGCCAGAAGAGGGCGAACGCGGCGTCGAAGATCTCGCGCTCGTCAGGCGCGCTCGTGAGCAGCGCGGCAAGCGCCGCGTGCACGTCGTCGCGGCGGCCCAGGTCGATGTGGCGCAGCGCCTCGATCGCATCGACGGCGCGCGACGGCGACATCGGCAGGCCCGCGCCGCGCAGCACGCGCACGAAATGCACGACGTTGCGCGCGAACACTGGCGCGAGCGTGGGCATTGCGGTGGTCGGTGTCGCCTGGGTTGCGCCGGAGGACATCATGCTCACTCCGCGAGCGCGAGCGTTTGCGCGATGCGCTGCGCGTCGAGCTGCGCGAGGTCGTCCTGGTACTTGAGCAGCACGCCTAACGTGTCCTGCACCGACTGTGGATCGAGCTCCGTCACGGCGAGCGCGGAAAGCGCGCGGCACCAGTCGATCGTCTCCGCGATGCCGGGCGCCTTGAAGAGATCCATCGTGCGCAGCTGATGCACGAACGCCACCGCGCGGTGCTGCAATTCGGTGCTGGTTTCAGGCGCGCGCGCGGCCACGATGGCGAGTTCGCGCGCGCGGTCCGGGTAGCCGAGCCATTGATAGAGGCAGCGCCGCTTGAGCGCGTCGTGCACTTCGCGCGTGCGGTTCGAGGTGATGACGACGAGCGGCGGCGTACTCGCGCGCACGGTGCCGTACTCGGGAATCGATACCTGGAAGTCCGAAAGGAGTTCCAGCAGGAAGGCTTCGAACGGCTCGTCGGCGCGGTCGATTTCGTCGATGAGCAGCACGCGGCGAGCGGCGGGGTTGTGCGGATCGGGCTGCAACGCCTGCAACAACGGCCGCTTGAGCAGGAATTCGTCGCGATAGAGCGTGTCGTTGCGCAGCTTTTCGCCGGCGGCCTCGGCCAGCCGCAGCGCCATGATCTGGCGCGGATAGTCCCACTCGTAGAGCGCGCTCGCCGTGTCGAGCCCTTCGTAGCATTGCAGGCGCAGGAGCGTCGTGCCGAGCATGGCCGCCGCGGCCTTCGCCAGCTCGGTCTTGCCCACGCCCGGCTCGCCTTCGAGAAAGAGCGGGCGTTCCATGCGCAGCGCGAGAAATAGCGCCGTGGCGAGCTCGCGGCTCGCGAAATAGCCGCGCGTTTCGAGTTGCGCGAGCGTGTCGTCGATCGAGACGGATTGCATGAGCGATTTGCGGGCGCGGATCAAAGGCGGCGAGCGCTCTCGCGTTTTCTTCAACGCGCGAGCGCCCGCCTTCGCTACGGGCCTAGCCGTTGGCCCTCGCCACCGCCCGCGCCGCGAGCACCGGTATGAGGTGCGCGCGGTATTCCGCGCTTGCGTGCAGATCGGTGTTGAGGTCGTCGGCGGGGATCGTCACCGCGCGTGCGGCTTCGGGTGCGAAGTTCGTCTTGAGCGCGTTCTCCAGCGCGCCCGCCCGGAATACCGATGGGCCGGCGCCTGTGATCGCCACACGCACTTCACCACCGTACTTCGCGACGAACACGCCCGCGAGCGCGAAGTGCGAGGCCGGATTGCGGAACTTCTCGTAGGCCGCGCGCTCGGGCACCTGGAACTCGACGGCCACGATCAGCTCGTCGGGTTCCAGCGCCGTTTCGTACATGCCGCGGAAGAAGTCGTCGGCCGCGATGCGCCGCCGGTCCGTCACGACCGTCGCGTTCAGGGCGAGCACCGCTGCCGGATAGTCGGCGGCAGGGTCGTCGTTCGCGATCGAGCCGCCCAGCGTGCCGAGCGCGCGCACCTGGCGATCGCCGATCATGCCCGCGAGGTCCGCCAGCGCCGGCAGCGTGCTGCGGATCTGCGCGTTTTCGGCGACGTCGGCATGGCACACGGCCGCGCCTACCTTCACGACTTTGCCGTCCACCTGGATCGCTTTCAGCTCGGGAATGCGCGTGACGTCCACGAGCGTGGAGGGCTGCGCGAGCCGCAGCTTCATCGCCGCGAGCAGGCTCTGGCCGCCGCCGAGGAATTTGGCGTCGGCGTCGGCGGCGAGCGTCTTCACGGCGCCTTGCGCGTCGCTTGCGCGCTGATAGTTGAATGCGTACATGGAGCGCCTCCGTTCAAGGTTGTGAAGGGGCCTGCGCGGCCTGGATCGCTTGCCATACGCGATGCGGCGTGGCCGGCATCTGCAGGTCTTTCACGCCTAGCGGCGCGAGTGCGTCCAGAATCGCGTTGATGACAGCGGGCGGTGAGCCGATCGCACCGGCTTCGCCGCAGCCCTTCACGCCAAGCGGATTGTGCGTGCACGGCGTGCCTTTCGCGGTTTCCACCGTGAACGAAGGCACATCCGACGCGTGCGGCATCGCGTAGTCCATATACGAGCCCGAGAGCAACTGGCCACTCTCGTTGTCGTACACGCACTGTTCGAGCATCGCCTGGCCAATGCCCTGGCCGAGCCCCCCATGCACCTGGCCCTCGACGATCATCGGGTTGATGACGTTGCCGAAATCGTCCACCGCGGTGAAGCGTTCGATGCGCGTCTCGCCGGTTTCGGGATCGACTTCGACTTCGCACAGATACGCGCCCGACGGATAGGTGAAGTTGGTCGGATCGTAGAACGCGCTTTCGTCGAGGCCGGGTTCCAGCGTCTCCAGCGGATAGTTGTGCGGCACGTACGCGGCGAGCGAGATTTCAGCGAAAGTCTTCGTGCGGTCGGTGCCGGCCACGCGGAACACGCCGTCGGCGAACTCGATGTCCTCCACGCCCGCTTCGAGCATGTGCGCGGCGATCTTCTTCGCCTTCGCCTCGATCTTGTCGAGCGCCTTCATGATGGCCGAGCCGCCCACCGAGATCGAGCGCGAGCCATAGGTACCCATGCCGAACGGAATGCGGCCTGTGTCGCCGTGGACGATCTCGACCTGTTCGATCGGCACGCCCAGGCGATCGGCCACGACTTGCGCGAAGGTCGTCTCGTGGCCCTGGCCGTGGCTGTGCGAGCCCGTGAACACGGTGACGGAACCGGTCGGGTTCACGCGGACCTCGCCGGCTTCGAAGAGGCCCGCGCGCGCGCCGAGCGCACCCGCGATGTTCGAGGGCGCAAGCCCGCATGCCTCGATGTAGCACGAGTAGCCGAGGCCGCGCAGTTTTCCCTGCGCCTTCGACGCGTCGCGGCGCGTGGCGAAGCCCTTCACGTCGGCGAGTTCCAGCGCGCGCCCGAGGCACGCTTCGTAGTCGCCGGTGTCGTAGGTGAGGCCAACCGGCGTTGCATACGGGAAGCTCGTGATGAAGTTGCGGCGGCGGATTTCGGCCGGGTCGAGGTTCATCTCGCGCGCGGCTGTTTCCACCAGGCGCTCGACCACGTAGGTCGCTTCCGGGCGTCCCGCGCCGCGGTAAGCATCCACGGGCACCGTGTTCGTGAACACGGCCTTCACCTCGGCGTAGATCGCGGGCGTGGTGTACTGGCCCGCGAGCAGCGTGGCGTAGAGGATGGTCGGCACGCTCGAGGCGAACGTCGAGAGATACGCGCCCATGTTCGCCGTGGTGTGCACGCGCATGGCGAGGAACTTGCCGTCCTTGTCGAGCGCGAGTTCGGCTTTGGTCACGTGGTCGCGGCCGTGCGCATCGGAAATAAAGGACTCCGATCGTTCGGCGGTCCACTTCACCGGGCGACGGATTTTCTTCGAGGCCCACGTGAGCGCCACGTCCTCGGCGTAGAGGAAGATCTTCGAGCCGAAGCCGCCGCCCACGTCGGGTGCGACGATGCGCAGCTTCGTTTCGGGC
>DATBXG010000615.1:0-2688 GCA_036514415.1 Paraburkholderia sp. | reverse complement strand
AAGCGGCTCGACGGCATGCTGGTGGCCGGCACCAGCGCCGCGCCCATCCGCGTCGCGGTCACGGACGAGCAGGGCACCTTCACCTACGACACGCACCTGGCCTCCGCTGCCACGCAGCGGAACAACCGGGCGCAGCTCGGGCGTGGCCTCGCCGCGTCGTACTTCCGCTTCGGCTTCAGCAACCCCGCCGGCGACGACTTCAGCGTCGACGAGGTGCGCGTGCAAGTCGGCGAAACGAAGCGCTCGCGCTAAGGATGAGCCATGTCCGACTTTCCTGATTTTCCGAACCTGGGCACTCCGCCGCTCGGCGCCGACTTCTTCTCGCTCCATGGCTTCATGGACGAGACGCAGAAGACCGTCTCCGACATGCTGGGCATCGCGCACGACAAGGCCGACTCCGCGGTCAAGACCGCGAACGACGCGATCGCCGCGCTGAAGGACGCCAAGTGGCCCGATCCGCTGCCGGATCCGCCGCCGGCGCCGGCGCCGCTCGTCCTGCCGCCCTCGAGTGGCCTCGGCACTGGCTTCCTGCCGACGCCCAACTTCGGCGACATCACGCAGGGCGTGCCCGACCCGCTGCTCCTGCCGCCGGTCGACATCCCCGACATCACCACGATGATCCCGACGTACGTGCCGGTGATCACGGGGCTCTCGTTCATCGACCCGCCGCCGCTCGTGCTGCCGACGCTGCCGACGGCGCCCGAGATCAGCACGGACTTCACGATCCCCAACGCGCCCGTGGCCGCCTACGGCGACCTGCCGCCGCTGGCCCCCGTCGCGCTGCCGTCGTTCACGCCGCCGGTGCTGCCGCTCTTCGACGAGCCGGCGCCGACGTTCACTGGCACGCCGCCTGATCCGTTCCTCGACTGGACCGAGCCCGTCTACACGTCCGCGCTCGGCACCGCCGTGATCGGCGTGATGCAGACGATGCTCGCCGGCGGCACGGGCCTCGCCCCCGACGTCGAGCGCGCCATCTGGGAGCGCGCTCGCATGCGCGAGGACCAGATCGGCCTCAAGGCGGTGCGCGAAGCGGCCGACGAGTTCGCCGCGCGCGGCTTCACGCTGCCGCCCGGCATGCTGCAGGGCGCCATCCTGGCCGCGCTCGACGAGAACAACAAGAAGATCAGCTCGCTCTCGCGCGACGTCGCGATCAAGCAGGCCGAGCTCGAGCAGGGCAACCGCCAGTTCGCCGTCAAGTCGGCGATCGAATACGAGGGCCTGATGGTCAACGTGTTCCTGGCCGTGACCAACCGCAACTTCGAGATCGCCAAGTTCAGCGTCGAGGCCTCGATCCAGGTCTACAACGCGCGCATCGCCGGCTTCAACGTGGAGCAGCAGATCTACGCGCAGCGCATCGAGCGCTTCAAGACGATGCTGCAGGCCGCGCTCGCGCAGATCGAGGCCTACAAGGCGACGGTCGACGCGCAGCGCCTCGTGTCCGAGGTGAACAAGTCGGTCATCGAGAGCTACGTCGCCAAGGTCAACGCGTTCAACGTGCAGGTCGAAGCGTACAAGGCGCTGGTGCAGGCGAGCGTCGCCCGCGCCGAGCAGCAGAAGCTCAAGATCGAGCTCTACAAGGGCGAGATCGACGGATACGTCGGCATCGTCAGCGCGAAGAAGGCGGAGTTCGACACGTACGTGGCGCGCATCGAGGGCGAGTCCTCGAAGGCCAAGCTCGAAGAGGCCAACGCGCACGCCTACGGCGCCCGCGTCGAAGCGATCAAGACGATCAACGACGCGTACGTGAAGACCGCCGAAGCGAAGATCGAGAACAACAAGGGCCTCGTCGCCCTGGCCGTGGCCAACATGGACCGCCTGCGCACGCTGGCGCAGCAGCAGCTCACGCTGGTGCAGGCCAACGCCACCGTGTGGGAAGCCGAGACGCGCCGCGCGACCGCTGTGCTCGAAGCGCAGAAGTCGATCAAGCAGCTCGAGGTTACGACCGTCGTCGAGGCGAACCGCAACGTGATCGCGCGCTACGAAGCGCAGATCCACGCGTACGTGGCACGCACGCAAGAGATCATCGAGATGGCGAAGATCAACGCGTCGAGCCTGCAGGCCATCGGCACGATCGCCTCGAATATCGCGGCTGGTGCCCTCGCCGGCACGCACGTGGGCGCGCAGCTCGGTGCCAGCGGCTCGGCGGGCGAGAACAAGAGCGCGCAGACCTCGAGCGGCAAGATGATCAATCAGAGCACGAACGCGAATTCGAACTACTCGATCAACCACCAGTACAACCACGACGTCGCCTAAAAGGGGCCGGCCATGGCAATGACTCACCAGAAGATGTTCGCCGCCGCGATGAAGCGCAAGGCTGCGCACGCTGACGCGAAGATCGCGCACGCCTGCTTCGGCAAGGCGCAGATGGCGGACGGCGGCATCATCACCGCGACCGACAGCGAGCCGGGCCTCAAGCGCGACATGGTCGCCGTCGACCGCTACCCGGTCATCTCGCCCGCGCAGCGCTTCGCTGACGGCGCGCCGACGATCGAGAACGCTGCCAACAAGCTCGGCGGCCGCGCCGCGCAGATCGAAGCCGCGGTCAACGGCGCCACGGCCGCTCCGGCCCCCGCGCTCGTCGCCGCGCCCGCGCCCGCTCCGGCGGCCCCGGTCCAGCCCGCGCTGACGTCCGACCAGTGGGCGGCCAAGGCCGCTGCCGCCGCCAAGGCCCGCGAGGTCGCCCCCGCG
>DATBXG010000614.1:0-4039 GCA_036514415.1 Paraburkholderia sp. | reverse complement strand
GCGCAGGCGGCGAGGTCGGCCCGGCGCTGGGCGCCGCGCGCCTCGCCCATCTCGCGCTCGAGCCTGGCGCGTCGCTCGACGAAGTCTGCCCGCAACCGCCCGTGCTCGCGGTGCGCGAGCCCGATGCCGCGCGCCACGCCTGGTATCGCGAGGCGCGCCGCCCAACCTTTGGCGCGTTGTATCGCGCGCTCGAACCGGTTTTCGCAACCGGCGCCTGAGGGGGCGTCGGCGTGGAAAAAAGCTGCGCGGCCAGCGTAGCCGTGCAGTCGATTGGCAGTCCTCCAGGTAACCCGCGCGCCAGACATTGTTGCGTGTGTCGCGCAATTGAATCGGCATCTATCCGATAACCCATCGCCGTGCTGGCGACGCGTACGCGCGTCTTCGTGCATCGGCATCAAGAGGAGTATGGAGACATGAATTTCGCCAAACGTCGTTCGGTTCTGGGCTCGCTCATCTGCGGCGCCGTGCTCGCGAGCCTCTCGCTTGCCGCACCGCTCGCCCACGCAAGCAAGGATCATCCCGAGATCGGCTTCTGCATCGACGACTTGCGCGTGGAGCGCTGGTCGCGCGATCGTGACTACTTCGTCGCCGCGGCGGAGAAGCTGGGCGCGAAAGTGTCGGTGCAGTCCGCCGACGCGAGCGAAGAGCGCCAGATCTCGCAGATCGAAAACCTCATCTCGCGTGGCGTCGATGTCATCGTGATCGTGCCGTTCAATTCGAAGACGCTGGGCAATGTCGTGGCGGAGGCGAAGAAGGCGGGCATCAAGGTCGTCTCTTACGACCGCCTGATTCTCGATGCCGACATCGACGCCTACATCTCGTTCGACAACGAGAAGGTGGGCGAGCTCCAGGCGAAGGGTGTCTACGACGCGCAGCCCAAGGGCAACTACTTCCTGCTGGGCGGCGCGCCGACCGACAACAACGCGAAGATGCTGCGTGAAGGACAACTGAAGGTCCTCAAGCCCGCCATCGACCGCGGCGACATCAAGGTGGTCGGCCAGCAGTGGGTGCCGGAGTGGAGCGCTTCGACCGCGCTGCGCATCATGGAAGACGCGCTCACCGCGAACAACAACAAGATCGACGCAGTCGTCGCTTCGAACGACGGCACGGCAGGCGGCGCGATCCAGGCGCTCGCCGCGCAGCATCTCGCGGGCAAGGTGCCGGTGTCGGGCCAGGACGCGGACCTCGCGGCGGTCAAGCGCGTGGTGGCGGGCACGCAGACCATGACGGTCTACAAGCCGCTCAAGCTCATCGCAGGCGAGGCCGCGAAGCTCGCCGTCGATCTCGCGAAGGGTCAGAAGCCCGCGTACAACGCGCAGTATGACAACGGCAAGAAGAAGGTCGAAACGGTGCTGCTGCAGCCCACGCTGCTCACGAAGAGCAATGTGGACGTCGTCGTGAAGGACGGCTTCTATACGCAGGCGCAACTGGCCAGCCAGTAACGCCCTTGGCAAGGCGGCCCGCGCACGCCACGGCGCGTGCGGGCCTTCGCAGCGAGTAACCAGCGTATGACCGAACCCTTGCTGACGATGCGCGGCATCGTCAAGTCCTTTGCGGGCGTGAAAGCGCTCGACGGCATCGATCTCACGGTGCGGCCCGGTGAATGCGTGGGCCTGTGCGGCGAGAACGGCGCCGGCAAATCCACGCTCATGAAAGTGCTGTCGGGCGTGTACCCGCATGGCACCTGGAGCGGCGAGATCCAGTGGGAAGGCGCACCGCTCGAAGCGCAGAGCGTGCGCGACACCGAGCGCGCGGGCATCGTCATCATCCATCAGGAGCTGATGCTCGTGCCCGAGCTATCGGTGGCCGAGAACATTTTTCTCGGCAACGAAATCACGTTGCCGGGCGGCCGCATGAACTACGCGGCGATGTACCAGCGCGCCGACGAATTGCTGCGCGAACTGAACATCGACGCGATCAACGTGGCGCAGCCGGTGATGAACTATGGCGGCGGCCACCAGCAGCTCATCGAGATCGCGAAGGCGCTGAACAAGCGCGCGAAGCTACTGATACTCGACGAGCCCTCGTCCTCGCTCACGGCAGCGGAAACGAAGATCCTGCTCGACATCGTGCGCGACCTCAAGCGCCGCGGCGTGGCGTGCGTCTACATCTCGCACAAGCTCGACGAGGTCGAGGCCGTGTGCGACACGGTCAGCGTGATTCGCGATGGCCGCCACGTGGCCACCGAGCCGATGGCGGCGCTCACGACCGACCGCATCATCGCGATGATGGTGGGGCGCGAGATCCGCAATCTCTTTCCGCGCGAGCCGCATGACATTGGCGAAGTCGTGTTCGAAGCGCGCAACGTGACCTGCTACGACGTGACGAACCCGCGCCGCAAGCGCGTGGACGATGTCTCGTTCTCGGTGCGGCGCGGCGAGATCCTCGGCGTGGCCGGGCTCGTGGGCGCGGGCCGTACGGAGACGATGCAGGCGATCTTCGGCGCTTACGCGGGTGCGTGCACGGCAACGGTGCTGCTCGACGGCAAGCCGCTGAAGATCCGTTCGCCGATCGACGCGATCAACGCGGGCATCGCCATGGTGCCCGAGGACCGCAAGCGTCACGGCATCGTGCCGCAACTGGGCGTGGGGCACAACATCACGCTCTCGGTGCTGCAGCGCTTTTCGAAGCACGGACGCATCGACACGGCCGCGGAACTCGACACGATCCGCACGGAGATGCAGCGTCTCTCGGTGCGCGCGGCAAACCCCATGCTGTCGATCGCGAGCCTCTCGGGCGGCAACCAGCAGAAGGCGGTGCTCACGAAGATGCTGCTCACCGACCCGAAAGTGCTGATCCTCGACGAGCCGACGCGAGGCGTGGACGTCGGCGCGAAGTACGAGATCTACAAGCTGATCTTCCAGCTGGCCAAACGCGGCGTGGCGGTCGTGATGGTGTCGTCCGAGCTGCCCGAGGTGCTGGGCATCAGCGACCGCGTGCTCGTGATCGGCGAAGGCGAGTTGCGCGGCGACTTCGTCAATGAAGACCTCACGCAGGAAGACATTCTTGGCGCGGCGATCCAGAGCGTGCGCGCCCAACCCGATACAGCGAGTGCAGCATGACACCCGACGTCACGAACCAAGGCGCCCGCGAAGGCCTGCCGCAAGGTAGCCAGGGCTACGCGCAGCGTTTCCAGCAACTCTTCGCACGCTACAAGATCCTCGCGCTGCTGCTCGCGGTGGCGGTGATCTGGCTGTTCTTCTCGCTGCTCACGCACGGCGCGTTCGTCACGCCGCGCAACGTGTCGAACCTGCTGCGGCAGATGTCGATCACCGGCATGCTCGCGTGCGGCATGGTGTTCGTCATCATCGCGGGCGAGATCGATCTTTCGGTTGGCTCTCTGCTGGGCCTGCTCGGCGGCGTGGCCGCGATTCTCGACGTGAACCGCGGCTGGCCCATCGGCGTGACCGTGCCGGCGGTGCTCGCGCTCGGCGTGCTGGTGGGCCTCTTCAACGGCTGGTGGTCGACGTACCGGCGTGTGCCGTCGTTCATCGTGGGCCTTGGCGGCATGCTCGCGTTTCGCGGCGTGCTGCTCGGCATCACGGGCGGCTCGACCATCGCACCGGTGTCCGATCACTTCGTGTTTCTCGGGCAGGGCTATTTGCCGCGTGTGGCGGGCGACGTGCTGGCGCTCGCGCTCTTCGTCCTGCTCGCCATGCTCACGGTGCGTCAGCGCGCGAACCGCAGGCGCTATCAGTTGAGCGTCGTGCCGCTCTGGCAGGACGCCGTGAAGATCGTCGGCGCGGGCGCGATCCTGCTTGCCTTCGTACTGATGCTCGACAGCTATGGCGGGATTCCGGTGCCCGTGCTGCTGCTGCTCGCGCTGCTCGGTATCTTCACATGGATCGCGACGCAAACCGTGTTCGGCCGGCGCATCTACGCGGTGGGCTCCAACCTCGAAGCCACGCGACTTTCGGGTGTCAACACGAACCGCGTGAAGCTCGCGATCTTCGCGCTCATGGGGCTCATGTGCGCGTTCGCAGGCATCGTCAATACGGCGCGCCTCGCCGCGGGTTCGCCTTCGGCGGGGACCATGGGC
>DATBXG010000613.1:0-3591 GCA_036514415.1 Paraburkholderia sp. | reverse complement strand
CATCATGCGATTCCGGGTAAACTGGGCCACATGGACACCTGCCGTTACTGCGGAAAACTGCGCGACGAATGGGATTGCCACGGGCCAGCGTGCCGCCAGGCGATCGCGCAGGCGCTGCGCCGCCAGCGCAAGGGGCTGCCGATGGTGGCGAACGTGATCCGCAACGAAATCCCCGCCGACGCCACTACCGGCCAGATCATCACGGTGCTTTCGCGCCAGCGCATGCGCGCGCGGCGCGGCAACGAAGAACGGCGCGAGCGCAAGGCACTCGACAGCCCCTACAGCCCCGACAGCGAGTGACGCCTTCCCGCTGAACGCATGGAAGATGCGGGCCGCTCAGCCGCGCCCTCGTTCCGCTTCAGGTTAGCGCCCGCTCCCGTCCTCGTTCGCAGGCAAGGAAATGCCGATGCGCGCGAACGTTTCCTCCAGATGATTCACGCACACGCGCACTTTCGCCGACTGCGCGAGCCGCGCCGGATACACGGCCCAGACGTTGGCCGGCTGCGTGACGCCGGGCAGCACGCGCTGCAGACGCCCGCTCTCCAGCAGCGGCGCGACATCCCACATCGAGCGCAGCACGATGCCGCGCCCCGCCAGCGCCCATTGCACCGCCACCTCGCCGTGATTGGTCGAGAGCGGCCCCGCCACCTTCACCGACACCGCTTCGCCATGCGCGTCCAGACGCCATACGCCGAACGGATGATCGCGCTCCTTGATCGCGAGACACGCGTGCCCGGCGAGATCGGCGACCTCCTGAGGCGCGCCGCGCCGCGCGAGATACGCGGGCGCCGCGCATAGCACGCGGTAGTTCGTGGCGAGACGCCGCGCGATCAGATGGCCGGCGATCTCGTCGCCGATACGCACGTCGAGGTCGAAGCCCTCGCCCGCCACGTCCACGAGCCGGTCGAACAGCTCGAGCCGCACGCTCAGTTGCGGATAACGCTCGGAGAGGCCCGCGAGCGCGGGCGCGACGAAGTTGCGCCCAAAGCCGAAGCTGCTCGAGACGCGCAGCGTGCCGCGCGGAATGCGCCGCGTGGTGGAGACGTCTTCCACTAGCCGCTCGATGTCGTCGAGGATCTTGCCCGCCGATGCATAGACGCGCTCGCCCGCCTCGGTCATGGCGACGCGCCGCGTCGAGCGATGCAGCAGACGCGTGCCGAGGCGCGCCTCGAGCACGCCCACGCGCTTGCTCACATAAGCCGGCGACGCCGAAAGCGCCTCGGCCGCCGCGCTGAAGCTCGCCTTGCGCGCGACCATGCAGAACACGCGCAGATCGTCGAGCTCGGGCGATCCCGCGGATTTCGGCGCTTTCGGGGCGGCCGGCATGTTCGTCACAAAGCGGCCGCCACGGCGACGCCCAGTTCCGTCGTGTTCGCCGTGCCGCCCATGTCGGGCGTGCGCGGGCCTTCCACCAGCACCTTCTCGATGGCCTGCATGATCGCGTCGTGCGCGGCCTTGTATTGCGCCTCGCCGTTGCCGAGGAAATCGAGCATCATCGCGCCCGACCAGATCATCGCGATGGGGTTGGCGATCTTCTTGCCGAAGATGTCGGGCGCGGAGCCGTGCACCGGCTCGAACAGCGACGGGAACTTGCGCTCGGGGTTCAGGTTCGCCGACGCCGCCAGACCGATCGTGCCCGTGCACGCGGGACCGAGATCCGAAAGAATGTCGCCGAAGAGGTTCGAGGCCACCACCACGTCGAAGCGGTCGGGCTGCAGCACGAAGCGGGCGCAGAGAATGTCGATGTGCTGCTTGTCCCACTTCACGTCGGGATACGCCTCTCCCATCGCGGCCACGCGCTCGTCCCAGTACGGCATGCTGATCGAGATGCCGTTGGACTTCGTCGCCGCGGTGAGCTTCTTGCGCCCGCGCTGGTTCGCCAGCTCGAACGCGTACTTGAGAATGCGGTCCACGCCGTGGCGCGTGAACACCGACTCCTGCAGCACGAACTCGCGCTCGGTGCCTTCGAACATCTTGCCGCCCACCGAGCTGTACTCGCCCTCGGTGTTCTCGCGCACCACCAGGAAGTCGATGTCGCCAGGCTTGCGGTTAGCGAGCGGGCACGGCACGCCCGGCAGCAGACGCACCGGGCGCAGGTTCACGTACTGGTCGAAATCACGGCGGAACTTCAGGAGCGAGCCCCACAGCGAAATATGGTCGGGCACCTTGTCGGGCCAGCCCACCGCGCCGAAATAGATCGCGTCGAAGCCCTTGAGCGTGGCGAACCAGTCGTCGGGCATCATCTTGCCATGCTGCAGATAGTAGTCGCAGCTGGCCCAGTCGAAGTGCGTGAATTCGAGGTTCAGGCCGAATTTCGCGGCTGCCGCCTCGACCACGCGCACGCCCTCGGGCATCACTTCCTGGCCAATGCCGTCGCCAGCAATGGCTGCGATTCTGAATGTCTTGCTCATGTCTCGTTCTCCGTTTCTCTGCGGTTGCTCGATCGGCGGCGCGGACCGCGCCTTGCCCACGCCCGGCCCGTGCCTCACGAGCGCCAGCATGCCTGAAAACGCGGCGGCAACCAGGCCCGCCGGCGTGGATCGATTCAACACGAAACGTGAATAATCGCACGAGTGCGCGCCACGGTCCATGCATGTGACGCGCCCGCAGCCCTCCGGGCGCAACGGCGCGCAGCCGCCCCCGCCATCCGGGATCTCGCCTAAACTCTCGGTTGGCTCCACCGCGCCGTCCTTCGGGCCGGCGCATACCCTGATCGAATACATCATGTTCTCGCTCTCCAACACCCTTCCCACCGACAAACCCGCCCTCTACGCAACGCTCGCCGCTCAGGCACGCGCGCTGATCGAGGGCGAAAGCGACGCCATCGCGAACGCGGCCAACTTCGCTTCGCTCGTGTTCCACTCGCTCGAAGGCCTGAACTGGGCAGGGTTTTATTCGTTCGACGGCACCGAACTCGTGGTCGGGCCGTTCCAGGGCAAGCCGGCTTGCGTGCGCATTGCGCTCGGCAAGGGCGTATGCGGCACGGCGGCCGCGACGCAGCAAACGCAGGTGGTGCCCGACGTGCACGCGTTTCCCGGCCATATTGCCTGCGACCCGGCTTCGCGCTCGGAGATCGTCGTGCCGCTCGTGACGCCGGACGGCGAGCTGATCGGCGTATGGGACGTCGACAGCCCGCATCTCGCGCGCTTCGACGAAGAGGATGCTAGGGGCATGGAATTGCTGTGCCGCACGTTCATCGAGTACGGCTTGAAGCGCGGATAAAAGTGCGGCTAAAAGCGTGGTTGAAAGCCACGCAGCCGCAACGCGCAGGCGAGCGCGTATGCAAGCACGGCGCGCGTGATGCGCCGCCCGTCATTCAGGATGCCGAATTATTGCCATCTGCATCGGCCGACTGCGCCTTGACGAAGTCGACGAACGCACGCAGCGGCGCCGGCAAGTGCCGCCGTCCCGGGTAGTACAGAAACGGCCCGGGAAACGACATCGCCCAGCCGTCGAGCAAGGGCACGAGCGCGCCGCGCTCGATATGCGGCCGCAGCATCTCCTCATACAGATGCACGATGCCGATGCCGTCGAGCGCCATGCCGATCAGGAGATCGAGCGCGGCGCCGGGGCGCACGACGAGCGGCGTGG
>DATBXG010000612.1:0-3931 GCA_036514415.1 Paraburkholderia sp. | reverse complement strand
GAACATCAGCTTCTTCTTCCCGAAGGCGCGCAAAGGTTTCGCCACCGGCCTCAATGCGGGCATCGGCAATCTGGGTGTCTCGCTCGTGCAGTTCGTCACGCCGATCGTCATCTCCACGGCCGTGTTCGCGGGCCTGCTCGGCGACGGCCAGACCTGGGTGAAGAACGGTGTCGAGCACAGCATCTGGCTGCAGAACGCGGGCTTCGTGTGGATTCCGCTCATCGTCGTCTCTTCGTTCGCGGCGTGGTTCGGCATGAACGACATCGCCGATGCGAAGGCCTCGTTCAGCGAGCAGGCCGTGATCTTCCGTCGCGCGCACAACTGGATCATGTGCTTTCTTTATGTCGGCACGTTCGGCTCGTTCATCGGTTTCTCGGCCGGCCTCGCGCTGCTCACGAAGGCGGAATTCCCCGCCATCAACCCGACCGCATGGGCCTTCCTCGGGCCGCTCGCCGGCGCGCTCACACGCCCCATTGGCGGCTGGATCTCGGACAAGCTGGGCGGTGCGCGTGTCACGCTCTGGACCTTCCTCGCGATGATCGCGGCCGTGGCGGGCGTGATCGCCTTCCTGCCGGGCGGCGCGCTGGGCGGCGCACAGGGCAGCTTCGCAGGCTTCCTCGCGATGTTCGTCGTACTCTTCGCGCTCACCGGCATTGGCAACGGCTCGACCTTCCGCATGATTCCCGTGATCTTCCTCACGCAACACCAGCGCGCCGTGAAGGCCAAGGGCGCGGGCGAGCAGCAGCGTGCGCTTGCCGAGGCCGGCAAGGAGTCGGCGGCGGTGCTCGGCTTCGCCGGTGCAATGGGCGCTTACGGCGGCTTCTTCATTCCGAAGAGCTTCGGCACCTCGCTCGACATGACGGGCTCGCCTGTCGGCGCGCTCCTGTGCTTCATCGGCTTCTACGTGGTGTGCGCAGCGGTGACGTGGCTGTTCTACGCGCGCCGCAACGCATCCATGCCTTGCTGAAGCCAGCGTCAACGGAGCGGACTAGTCCTTAGGGAGTAGCGCGGCGCAACGGGACTCCTCCTGATGCGCTGCGCGAACACTCCGCTCGATGAATGGGCAGGCAAGCGCCTGCTCGCCATACTCGGAATGATTCGAGCGCCAGGCGCCACGCGTGCAATACCTGCGGGCGGCGACGGGCGCGATCGATCGATTCCAGCAGCAGTCCCGGAGAACCTGATGAGTCATTTTCTGGATCGGTTGAAGTTCATGTCGCGCGTGAAGTCGACGTTTTCGAAGGGCCACGGCGCGGTGGTGAACGAGGACCGCAAGTGGGAGGACGGCTATCGCAGCCGCTGGCAGCACGACAAGATCGTGCGCTCGACCCACGGTGTGAACTGCACGGGCTCGTGCTCGTGGAAGGTCTACGTGAAGAACGGCCTGATCACGTGGGAAACCCAGCAGACCGACTACCCGCGCACGCGCGCGGATCTGCCCAATCACGAACCGCGCGGCTGCCCGCGCGGCGCATCGTATAGCTGGTACGTGTACTCCGCGCAGCGCGTGAAGTACCCCATGATCCGCGGCCGCCTGGCCGAGATGTGGCGCGAGGCCCGCAAGACGCTCGACCCGGTCAAGGCGTGGGCCTCGATCGTCGAGGACCCGAAGAAGGCTGCCCACTACAAGCGTGCGCGCGGCCAGGGCGGTTTCGTGCGAGCGGGCTGGGACACGGCCACCGAGATGATCGCGGCGGCGAACGCCTACACCATCGGCAAGTACGGCCCCGATCGCGTGGTGGGCTTCTCGCCCATTCCAGCCATGTCGATGGTGTCGTACGCCGCGGGCGCGCGCTATCTGAGCCTGATCGGCGGTGTGCCGCTGTCGTTCTACGACTGGTATTGCGACTTGCCGCCGTCTTCGCCTCAGGTTTGGGGCGAGCAGACCGACGTGCCGGAATCGGCCGACTGGTACAACTCCACGTATCTCATGGTGTGGGGTTCGAACGTGCCGCAAACGCGCACGCCCGACGCCCACTTCTACACCGAAGTCCGCTACAAGGGCACGAAAACGGTGGCGGTGTCGTCCGACTTCGGCGAGATGGTGAAGTTCGGCGATATCTGGCTCGCGCCGAAGCAGGGCACCGACGCGGCGCTCGCGCTCGCGATGGGCCACGTGGTGCTCAAGGAGTTTCACGCTACGGCCAAATCGGCGTACTTCCGCGACTACGTGAAGCAGTACACCGACATGCCGATGCTCGTCACGCTCGCGCAGCGCGACGGCGCCCTCGTGCCGGACCAGTTCCTGCGCGCCTCGCAGCTCGCCGCGAATCTCGACGAAGCGAACAACCCGCAATGGAAGACGCTCGCCATCGATGCCACCACGGGCGACATCGTCGCGCCGAACGGCTCGATCGGCTTCCGCTGGGGCGAAGGCGAGCACGACGGCGGCAAGAAGGTGGGCCGCTGGAACCTCGAAATGAAGGACGGCGGCAGCGGCCGCGAGATCGATCCGCGCCTTTCGCTCGTCGATCAGCACGACGAAGTGGTCGAGGTGGGCTTCCCGTACTTCGGCGGCGAACACGGCGCGCTGCTCGCGCGCCGCGTGCCCGCGAAGCGCGTGGCGCTCGCGGACGGCACGAGCGTGCTGGTGGCGACCGTCTACGACCTGCAGATGGCCAACTACGGCGTCGATCAGGGCCTGGGCGGTCCGAACGTGGCGTCTTCGTACGACGACGACGTGCCCTGCACGCCGGCGTGGCAGGAGAAGCACACCACGGTGCCGCGCAAGCTCGTGATCCAGGTGGCGCGCGAGTTCGCCGACAACGCCGACCGCACGCGCGGCAAGAGCATGGTGATCGTGGGCGCAGCCCTCAATCACTGGTACCACAACGACATGATCTACCGCGGCATCATCAACCTGCTGATGATGTGCGGCTGTATCGGCCAGAGCGGCGGCGGCTGGGCGCATTACGTGGGCCAGGAGAAGCTGCGTCCGCAGTTCGGCTGGGCGCCGCTCGCGTTCGCGCTCGACTGGTCGCGCCCGCCGCGCCAGATGAACGGCACGTCGTTCTTCTACAACCACACGAGCCAGTGGCGTCACGAGAAGGTGAGCGTCGACGAGATCCTCGGGCCGGGCGCGGATCGCGAGCGCTACAAGGGCCTTTCGATGCTCGACCTCAACGCGAAGTCCGAGCGCATGGGCTGGCTGCCTTCGGCGCCGCAACTCGGCGCGAACCCGCTCGACGTGGTGGACGCGGCGCAGCGCGCGGGCGTGCCGCCGGTGCAGTACACCGTGGACCAGTTGAAGTCGGGCGCCCTGAATTTTGCCTGCGACGACCCCGACAATCCCGCGAACTTCCCGCGCAACATGTTCGTGTGGCGCTCGAATATTCTGGGCAGCTCGGGCAAGGGTCACGAGTACTTCCTCAAGTACCTGCTCGGCACGCAGAACGCGCTGTTCGGCGACGAAGCCGATGCGATCAAGCCTTCCGAAGTGAATGTGCGCGAGGCGGCCGAAGGCAAGCTCGACCTGCTCACGGTGCTCGACTTCCGCATGAGCACCACGTGCCTGTACGGCGACATCGTGCTGCCCACGGCCACGTTCTACGAGAAGGACGACCTCAACACGTCGGACATGCATCCGTTCATCCATCCGCTTTCGGAGGCGGTGCAGCCGCTGTGGGAGAGCAAGACCGACTGGGAGATCTACAAGGTCATCGCGAAGAAGTTTTCGGAGATCGGCGGCGCGCATCTGGGCAAACGCACGGACCTCGTGTGCACGCCGCTCATGCACGACACGCCGGGCGAACTCGGCCAGGCGTTCGAGCCGAAGGACTGGCGTCTTGGCGAATGCGATCTCATCCCTGGCAAGACCGCGCCGTCGATGACACTCGTGGAGCGCGACTATCGCGAGATCTACAACAAGTTCACTTCCGTCGGGCCGCTGCTCGAGAAGCTTGGCAACGGCGGCAAGGGCATCAACTGGAAT
>DATBXG010000611.1:0-7467 GCA_036514415.1 Paraburkholderia sp. | reverse complement strand
GTGAAGATCGCGGACATCATCGGCGTGATCGACGGCATTGCCTTTCAGACCAATATCCTCGCGCTGAATGCGGCAGTCGAAGCGGCGCGGGCGGGAGAGGAGGGCCGAGGTTTCGCGGTGGTGGCGGGCGAGGTGCGCAGTCTCGCCCAGCGCAGCGCGCAGGCGGCGCGCGAGATCAAGGCGCTGATCGAATCGACCGTTTCCAGCGTGACCTCGGGCTCACAGCTCGTGCGCCGCGCAGGCGCGACGATGGACGAGATCGTGGCGAACGTCGCGAACGTGACGACCATCATTTCCGAGGTCACCCACGCAGCCGGCGAGCAGACGCGCGGGATCCAGGAAGTGAACCGGGCGGTGAGCCAGCTCGACGAGATGGTTCAGCAGAACGCGGCGCTCGTCGAGCAGTCGACGGCCGCAGCGGCGGCGTTGCGCGGCCAGGCCGCCAGTCTCGCGGATGCAGTGGGGCAGTTCAGGCTCGATTGACGCGGGAACGGGCATCAGGTGAGAAAGCGGCGCTGCGGCGCCGTTTTCTTGTCTTGACATGCAACCATACGGTTGCATAATACCCGCATGAACGACGACGCCGTATTCCGCGCGCTGGCGGACGCGAGCCGCCGTCTGCTGCTCGACCGCCTGCATGAGCAAAACGGCCAGACGCTGACCGATTTATGCGAGGGGCTGGCCATGTCGCGCCAGGCGGTCACGAAGCATCTCGCGGTGCTGGAAGAGGCGAATCTCGTCGCCACGGCGTGGCATGGCCGCGAGAAGCGGCATTTCATCAATCCGGTGCCTATCGGCGAGATTGCCGCGCGCTGGATCGGCAAGTTCGAGCGCGAGCGCATGGGCGCGCTCGTCGACCTCAAACGCTCACTCGAAGGAGACAGCCATGAGTAGCGAAAAGCGCACGGAAGGGAGTGCCGCCGGCGACTCGACGTTCGTCTATGTCACGTTCATCCGCACGACGCCGCAAGCATTGTGGGCGGCGCTCACGAGCCGCGAGTTCACCGAGCGCTACTGGTTCGGCATGCATCACGAATGCGACTGGCAAACGGGCTCGCCCTGGTCGCTGCGTTTTGCCGATGGCCGCATCGCCGACTCGGGCTCGGTGGTCGAGTCCGATCCGCCGCGCCGGCTCGTGCTGCGCTGGCGCAACATGTTCATGCACGAACTGAACGCCGAGGGCGATTCGTTCTGCACGATCGAAATCGAGCCGGTGGAACATGCGGTCAAGCTCACGATCACGCATCGCCTGGCGCGGCCCAATTCGCTCTTCATCGAAAAGGTATCGGGCGGCTGGCCGCGCATCCTCTCGAATCTGAAGACGCTGCTGGAAACCGGCGAGGTGCTGATGCCGCTCGTGGTAACGGCGGAATAGGCGAGGAGTGGAGCGAAGCGCAAAGGCAGCGGGGCGGGCTGTGCCGCCTCGCTGTACGCCCGGGATGCGGAGTTAATCGCGGAAGTTGTTGAAGTCGAGCGGCGTGTCGGTCACGCCCTTGCGCAGCATGGCGATCACGCTTTGCAGGTCGTCGCGCTTGGTGCCCGTCACGCGCACGGCGTCGCCCTGGATGCTCGCCTGCACCTTGATCTTGCTGTCCTTCACGAGCCTGACGATCTTCTTCGCGAGGTCGCCCGAAACGCCCTTCTTCACGGTGATGACCTGCTTGACCTTGTCGCCGCCGATCTTCTCGATCTTGCCGTAGTCGAGAAAGCGCACGTCCACATTGCGCTTAGCCATTTTCGAGACCAGCACGTCCTTCACCTGGCCGAGCTTGAAATCGTCGTCGGCGAACGCGGTCAGCTCGCGCTCCTTCTGCTCGACGCGCGAATCCGAGCCCTTGAAGTCGAAGCGCGTGGAGATCTCCTTGTTGGATTGCTCCACGGCGTTCTTCACTTCGATCATGTTGGCTTCGCTGACGACGTCAAACGATGGCATTGCTTTCTCCCAAAAGTACGAACACGCAAACGGCAGCGCAAATGATGCGCCCGCGGGAAGCAGCCGCATTTTTCAGCAGCGGTTCGCGCACTCGTTATAATCACGGACCGACGCCA
This sequence comes from Paraburkholderia sp., assembly GCA_036514415.1. Lineage (GTDB taxonomy): Bacteria > Pseudomonadota > Gammaproteobacteria > Burkholderiales > Burkholderiaceae > Paraburkholderia. Next base: position 5,418 of record DATBXG010000611.1, on the reverse strand, counting down.
TTCTACCGGCGCCTTTGCGTTTGCCCAAGGTGCCCGGTTCGCTTCCCGCCGGCGGTTATTTCGGCCTTTTTCCATCTGTTGTTCGTGTTTCGCTGCTCCCCGATGCCTGTCGTTCAAACATCCGTCGATACGTCTCCAGTGTGGTTCGCCGCCGGCTATCCGCTGCGCGCGCACAACACGTTCGGTTTCGACGTGCGCGCGCGCTACGCGTGCCGGGTCGAAAGCGAGGCCGATCTTGCCGCCGCCGTGCGCGATCCGCGCGCCCAGGGTTTGCGCACGCTCGTGCTGGGCGGCGGCAGCAACGTCGTGCTCACGCGCGACTTCGACGGTCTCGTGCTGCTCATGGCGCTCTCTGGCAAGCGCGTCGCGCACGAGGACGGGCATGCGTGGTACGTGGAGGCGGCCGCAGGCGAGAACTGGCACGAATTCGTGGCATGGACGCTCGAGGCCGGCATGCCGGGCCTCGAGAATCTGGCGCTGATTCCGGGCACGGTGGGCGCGGCGCCCATTCAGAATATCGGCGCCTACGGGCTCGAGATGGCCGAGCGCTGCGTGTCGGTGCGCGCAATCGAGATGGCCACGGGCGCGGCGATCGAATTCGACGCGGGGGCGTGCCGCTTCGGGTATCGCGACAGCTTCTTCAAGCGCGAAGGGCGCGACCGTTTCGTCGTTACCTCGGTCATCTTCCGCCTGCCCAAGGTTTGGCAGCCCAATGCGGGCTATGCCGATCTCGCGCGCGAGCTGGCGCAGCGCAACGCCGGCGACGCGCCGCATGCGCGCGCCGTGTTCGATGCCGTGGTGGCGGTGCGGCGCGCCAAGCTGCCGGATCCGCTGCAACTCGGCAACGCGGGCAGTTTCTTCAAGAACCCCGTGATCGAGGCGCCGCAGTACGATGCGCTCGTCGTGCGCGAGCCGCAAATCGTCTCGTACCAGCAAACGGACGGCCGGGTGAAGCTCGCGGCCGGCTGGATGATCGACCGCTGCGGGTGGAAGGGCCGCGCGCTGCGCGCTGCGGCCGTGCATGAGCGTCAGGCGCTCGTGCTCGTCAATCGCGGTGGAGCCACCGGCGCGGACATTCTCGAACTCGCCCAGGCGATCCAGCGCGACGTGCTCGCGCGCTTCGGCGTGGAGCTGGAGCAGGAACCGGTCAGCCTCTAGGCCGCGCGGGCGCCCGCCTCCTCGCCTGGTTAGCCCTCAAACCACCCTCAAACCACCTTGTCCTGGGCCGCGAACACCGGCCCCTGCACGAAGCGCACGTCGTACTGCTGTAACTGCTCGAACTGCGCTGCATCGGTCACGCGGTTGAAAATCAGCGGAATGCGCAGGCGCGCCGCATAGCTCACGAGCGGCTTCACCATCGAATCGCGCAGCGCGGACGCCGCGTCCATCTTCACGAAGTCGGGCCGTGGCATGTCCGACACCGACAGAATCTGCCCCGCATTGGGCAGATTTCCCGCCACCTTGAACCCGTAGCGCTGATAGCTCTTCGTGAGATAGCCGAGGAACGTCCGGTGCGCCACCGCCGCCGCCGGCAGCTCGATCACGATGCGCCCGGGATTGAGCCCGAACGACACCAGCACGTTCGAGAAATGCCGCCCGTGGTCGTACTTCACGCTCTTCAGCAGCCGTTCGTGCACGCGCAGGAAGAGCAGCCCGTGCTGCTGGCCCCCCAGAAAGTTGATCGCGTGCAGCGCGCGCACCATGCGGTCCAGTGCGACGAGTTCGGGATCGTCGAGCGCGTCGCTGAACGGGTCGCAGGGCGCGAGCACGCCGTCCTGCTCGCGCAGCGTGACCGCCTGATAGCCGAGTTCGTCGCCAAAGCGAGCGGCCATCGCGAGATCGGCGGTGAGCGACTGCGCCCCGCTGTGCACGCTGATGTCGTAGATCGGCTCGTAGGCGCTCAATAGCTCCACGCCGCGCCGCCGCGCCACGGCCTCTTTGGCGTGCACACCACTGCCCATCGCGATGTGCTCGCCGAGAAACGGATGGTCAGCGGAGCGGGCGACGAGCTCGGGAATGGTCGGAGCAATCATGGTGATGTAGCGGGGGTGCGAATGAGAGGTGCGAGCCCGACTCGGGGTCGCATGAACCGATGGTAGCAGCCCGCAGCCGCGCTGGATGGACTGTTTGGTCATAACGTTATCGGCTGCGCCCGCCCGCTCTGGAGGCCGCCAGCACCTGCCAGGGTATACGTGTAATTTCACTAAACGTAATTCGTTTTACTATCCGTAAATCACGTGACCTGATGTCACGGCCCGAGAACGTGGAGAGACGGCAATGAACGCACCTTTGCGGCACCCAACCGAAGTCCAGCACGGCTACATGAGCGGCTTCGCCAACGAATTCGCGACCGAGGCGCTGGCGGGCGCGTTGCCCGAAGGGCAGAACTCGCCGCAGCGCTGCGCCTATGGCCTGTATGCCGAGCAGCTTTCCGGCACGGCCTTCACCGCGCCGCGCTCGCACAACCGCCGCACGTGGTTCTACCGGATCCGTCCGGGCGCCGTGCATCAGCCGTTCACGCCGCTCGCTTCGCATCAGGACGAGAACGGCGCGCCGCGCCTCGTGGCCGATTTCGGCGACGTGCCGCCCACGCCGCCCAACCAGCTGCGCTGGGACGCGCTGCCCATGCCCGCCGAGCCCACGGATTTCATCGACGGCTGGGTGACGATGTCGGGCAACGGCTCGGCGGCCTCGATGAGCGGCTGCGCGATCCACCTGTACGCGGCGAACCGGCCGATGGTGGACCGCTTCTTCTACAACACCGACGGCGAGCTGCTGATCGTCCCGCAGCAAGGGCGCCTTGCGATCCGCACCGAGATGGGCCGCCTCGACGTCGAGCCGTTCGAGATCGCCGTGATTCCGCGCGGCGTGCGCTTCACGGTGGATCTGCCGGACGGCGAGGCACGCGGCTATATCTGCGAGAACTTCGGCGCGCTGCTGCGTTTGCCGGACCTCGGCGTGATCGGCTCGAACGGCCTCGCGAATCCGCGCGACTTCCTCACGCCCGTCGCCGCGTATGAAGACCGCGAAGGCGATTACGAGCTCGTCACGAAGCTCAATGGCCAGCTCTGGCGCGCCGACATCGGCCATTCGCCGCTCGACGTGGTGGCATGGCACGGCAACTTCGCGCCGTACAAGTACGATCTGCGCCGCTTCAACACGATTGGCTCGATCAGCTACGACCATCCGGATCCGTCGATCTTCCTCGTGCTGCAGTCGCAAAGCGACACGCCGGGCGTCGACGCGATCGACTTCGTGATCTTCCCGCCGCGCTGGCTCGCGGCCGAGAACACGTTCCGGCCGCCCTGGTATCACCGCAACGTGGCGAGCGAGTTCATGGGGCTCGTGCACGGCGTGTACGACGCCAAGGCCGAAGGCTTCGTGCCGGGCGGGGCGAGCCTGCACAACTGCATGACGGGCCACGGGCCGGACGCCGAGACCTTCGAGAAGGCCTCGAATTCCGACACGACGAAGCCGAACAAGGTCGGCGACACGATGGCCTTCATGTTCGAGACCCGCACGCTGATTCGCCCGACGCGCTACGCGCTCGAAACGAGCGAGCTGCAGGCGAACTACTACGAGTGCTGGCAAGGCCTCACGAAACACTTCAATCCGGAGCAGCAATGAGCAGCACCATGACGGACGAACTCAAGGCGACGCTCGATCCCCAGCGCAAAAGCTGGATCGAGAACGCGAACGACGCGCAGTGCGATTTCCCGATCCAGAACCTGCCGTTCGGCGTGTTCTCCAGCGTGCGCGCGGGCGACGCGGGCCATGAGCAGGCGCGCGTGGGCGTGGCGATTGGCGACCTCGTGGCCGATCTCGCGGTGCTGCACGAAGCCGGGCTGCTGCGTCTGCCCGCGAGCGCGCAGCAAGACGTGTTCGCGCGTCCCGCGCTGAATGATTTCATCGCGCTTGGCCGCGACGTGTGGCGCAGCGTGCGCGTGCAGCTCTCTGCGCTGCTGGCACGCGAAACGGCCACGCTGCGCGACGACGCGGCGCTGCGCCAGCGCGCCTTCGTCAAGCTCGCCGATGCGAAGCTGCATCTACCCGTGCAGATTCCCGGCTACACGGACTTCTACTCGTCGAAGGAACACGCGACGAACGTCGGCTCGATGTTTCGTGATCCGAAGAATGCGCTGCTGCCGAACTGGTCCGAGATGCCGATCGGCTATAACGGCCGCGCCTCGTCGGTGGTGGTGAGCGGCACGCCGGTGCGCCGCCCGAACGGCCAGCTCAAGCTGCCCGACCAGGAGCGTCCGGTGTTCGGCGCATGCCGCAAGCTCGATATCGAGCTGGAGACGGGCTTCATCGTCGGGCGCGGCAATGCGCTTGGCGAGCCGATTGCATGCGAAGACGCCGAAGATCACATCTTCGGCATGGTGCTGCTCAACGACTGGAGCGCGCGCGACATCCAGCAATGGGAATACGTGCCGCTCGGGCCGTTCAACGCCAAGACCTTCGCCACCACGATCTCGCCGTGGGTCGTCACGCTCGACGCGCTGGAGCCGTTCCGTGTCGCGCAGCCCGCGCAGGAGCCGCTGCCGCTCGAATACCTGCGCCACAAGGGCGATCACGCGTTCGACATTTCGCTCGAAGTGCTGATGCGGCCCGAAGGCGCGACTGATGCGACGACCATCGCGCGCACGAATTTCCGCCACATGTACTGGACGATGGCGCAGCAGCTCGCGCATCACACCGTGGCGGGCTGCAACACGCGCGTGGGCGACCTGATGGGCTCGGGCACGATCTCGGGCCCGACGCCGGATTCGTTCGGCAGCCTGCTCGAACTCACGTGGAACGCGAAAAATCCGCTGGATCTGAAGAGCGGCGGCACGCGCGGCTTCATCGAGGATGGCGACGAGCTCACGCTCGCGGGCTGGTGTCAGGGCGATGGCTATCGCGTGGGCTTTGGCCCCTGCGTGGGCAAGATCCTGCCTGCGCTGAAGTAACGAACGCTCAGGTTTGCAAAGCAGGACGGCCGATGCGCTCCGAAGGCGCATCGGCCGTTTTGCGTTTTCGCGCGGACGACGCTATGCGCGCGCTTGCGCCAACCCTCGCGAACGCTCCCAGCGCAGCGCGCCGAGAAACACGAGCGCACCCGCGAACAGCACCCACAGCATCGAATCGCGCCCTGCGTGCTCCATCAGCGCGCCGGTGACGATCGGCCCGCCGAAACTCGCGGCGCTCCACGAGGCGCTCACGAGCGCGCTCGCGGAAACGAGCGCGACGCCTTCGAAGCGCTCCCCGCACGCGACGATGGCGAGCGTATAGATCGAGCCCGCCGCCGCGCCCAGCACGAAGAGGAGCGGCCAGCGCAGCCAGGGCGTATCGACGGCGAAGGGCAGCAGCGGCAGCAGCGCCGCGACGATCACACCCATGAGCGCATGCACGCGCTCGCGGCCCAGACGGTCGGCG
>DATBXG010000610.1:0-2171 GCA_036514415.1 Paraburkholderia sp. | reverse complement strand
TCGGCAAGATCACCATCCTCAATCCGGCGCCTGCCACTGGACCGCTGCCGGCGCAGTGGCTCGCGCTCGTCGACTATCTCGTGCCCAACGAACTCGAGGCGGCGATGCTGACCGGGCTGCCGGCGAGCACGCCGGACGAGGCCGCGCGCGCCGCGCTGGCGCTGCACGAGGCGGGCGCGCGCAACGTGCTGGTGACGCTCGGCGCACAGGGCGTTTGCGCGCTGCTCGACGGCGCAGCGCCCGCGCATTTGTCCGCGCCACGCGTGAGCGCAGTGGATACGACAGCGGCCGGCGACACCTTCATCGGTGCATTGGCGGCGCGTCTGGCCACAGGCGCGCCTGCGCTCGAGGCGATCGCGTTTGCGCTGCGCGCGGCGTCGATATCGGTTACGCGCGCGGGCGCCCAGCCCTCCATCCCGACGTTCGCCGAACTGGCGGGCTGAGCGCCTCTGCACGTTCTGCCGCAATAGCTGGCTGCTCCGGCGCCGATTTGCAGGATGTTCCGGGTCTGACGCCCTGATACTTCATACCATATACATATTTCAAGACCGCAAACGCCTTTGCCGTTAACGCCATTTAGAGTGCCAACTCGAAATCGGGCGTCGAGTCCGACCACACCACAAGCATTTGGGGGAGACATGGGCAAGGGCATCAGCATCAAGGCGCGCATCGGCATCACGATGGGTTTTCTGGCGACGTTGATCGTCGTCATCAGCGGCGTGGGTCTGCTCGGCCTCACGCGTTCGAACGACGCGTACCGCGAGACGTTCACCGACCAGATGCCCAGTTCTCACGCGGTCAACATGGCCGAGATCTACGCCGCGCGCGAGCGTCTTGCGCTCGACCGCGCCGTCTTCGAGGCGGGCACCCCCGACGCCGCCGCGACGATCGAGCGCGCGCACATGCTGCGCGGCGTCTCGGACGACTTCTGGAAGAAGTACATGGCTTTGCCGCACGACGGGGAGGAAGTTCGGCTCGCTCAGGACGTCACAGCCCGGCGCGATGCCCTGCACCAGATCGCGGACCAGTTCGGCACGACCGTCCAGTCGGGCGACCAGGCAAAGGTGGTGGCGGGCGCGAAGGCGCTCAAGGAGGCTTACGACGGGCTCTCCAAGGCCGACGCGGTGCTCGACAAGTTCCAGATGACGCAGGCGCAAAAGGGCTTCGACGACGCCCAGGCGGCATTTTCGCAACTGCGCATTGCGTCCATCGTGGCGCTGCTGGTGGGCGTCGGCGCGGCGGCGTACTCGTTCTTTACGCTGCGCCGCGCCATCGCCGAGCCGCTCGGCGAGGCGCTCGGCGCGTTTCAGGCCATCGCGGCAGGTGACCTGCGCCGGCCCGTGGTCGTGCGCCGCAACGACGAGATGGGCGAACTGCTTGGCGGCGTCGCGCAAATGCAGCGCAGCCTGACCGAAACGGTGCGCTCGGTGCGTTCCGGCACGGAGTCGATCGCCACCGCCACGCGAGAGATCGCGGCGGGCAACCTCGACCTGTCGTCGCGCACCGAAGAGCAGGCCACGGCGCTCCAGCAGACCGCCTCGAGCATGGAGCAGCTCACGGGCACCGTGAAGCAGAACGCCGACAACGCCCGCCAGGCCAGCACGCTTGCCGCCAATGCCTCGGAGATCGCCAACAAGGGCAGTTCCGTCGTGACCCAGGTGGTCGGCACGATGGGCGACATCAACGAGAGCTCAGCGAGGATCGCCGACATCATCACCATCATCGAGGGCATTGCGTTCCAGACCAATATCCTCGCGCTCAATGCGGCCGTCGAGGCGGCGCGCGCGGGCGAGGAAGGGCGCGGCTTCGCCGTGGTGGCGGGCGAGGTGCGCAGTCTCGCCCAGCGATCGTCGGCCGCCGCCAAGGAGATCAAGGGGCTCATCGACACCTCGGTCGAGCGCGTCCAGGCCGGCTCGGCGCTCGTCGACGAGGCGGGCCGCACGATGTCCGAGATCATCGGCGCCGTGCAGCGCGTGACCGACATCATGGGCGAGATCGCCGCCGCTTCGCAGGAGCAGTCGGGCGGCATCGACCAGGTCGCGCGCGCGGTCACGCAGATGGACGAGGTGACCCAGCAGAACGCCGCGCTGGTGGAGGAGGCAGCCGCCGCCGCGCAATCCCTCGAGGACCAGGCGGGGCGTCTGCGCGAAGCGGTCGCGGTGTTCAATCTC
>DATBXG010000609.1:0-3623 GCA_036514415.1 Paraburkholderia sp. | reverse complement strand
CTGTCGTGGAATCGGCCAGCGCGCAAACGCTCGCGAAGGCGCGCTTCGCCGAAATCTGGCAGCCGCCGTATCGCCGCCGCGCGATCACGTTGCTCGTGTTCAACCTGTTTCAGGCGATCGGTTTCTACGGTTTCGCCTCGTGGGTGCCGACGCTGCTCGTCTCGAAGGGCGTCACGGTCACGCACAGCCTGCTCTATTCGTTCGTGATTGCCGCGTCGAACCCATTCGGCCCCCTGCTCGGCATCGCGATCGCCGACCGCATCGAGCGCAAGACGCTCGTCGTGCTCTCGGCGCTCACCATTGCGGTATGCGGCACGCTATTCGCCATGCAGACATCGGCCGCCATGCTCATGTTCCTCGGCGTGCTTATCACGCTCGGCGGCACGCTGCTCTCCGTCGGCTATCACGCATACCAGGTCGAGCTCTTCCCCACCCGCATGCGCGCCACGGCCGTGGGTTTCGTTTATTCGATGTCGCGCCTCTCTGCGATGTTCTCGGGCTTCATGATTGCTTTCGCGCTGCGCCACTTCGGTGTGCCAGGCGTGTTCGCGCTCATCACCGGCGCGATGATCGTGGTGATGGCGGCCATCGGCTTCTTCGGGCCGCGCACGAGGAACCGTGCGCTCGACGATATCTCACGCTGATCTTTTCAATACAAGGCTCGAATCATCATGCTCCCGTTAGCCGGCGTGCGCGTCCTGGATCTGTCGAATGTGCTCGCGGGTCCGTTCTGCGCCTATCAACTCGCGCTCTTCGGCGCCGAGGTCACCAAGGTCGAGCACCCTGAGGGCGGCGACCTCGCGCGGCGCCTGGGCGCCGACAAGGATGCCGCCGCGCGCAACATGGGCGCATCGTTCGTAGCCGTGAACGCGGGCAAGCGCTCGATCACGCTGAACCTGAAGGATCCGCGCGGCAAGGTCATTCTGCTCGAGCTGGTGCGCCACGCCGACGTTCTCGTCGAGAACTTCCGTCCCGGCGTGATGGATCGTCTCGGCCTTGGCTACGATCAGTTATCCGAAGTGAATCCTGCGCTGGTCTACTGCGCGATCTCCGGTTTCGGCGACGAGGGCGAGCTGTCGCGCCGCCCCGCTTACGACCAGATTATCCAGGGCATGTCCGGCGTGATGAGCGTGACGGGAGACGCGCAAAGCGCGCCGCTGCGCGTGGGCTATCCCGTCTCCGATACGGTGGGCGGCCTGACCGCGGCGTTCGGCATTTGCGCGGCGCTCGTGGATGCGCGCGCGAGCGGCCGCGGGCGGCGCCTCGACGTGTCGATGCTCGAAGCGACGCTTGCGACGATGGGCTGGGTCGTGTCGAACTACCTGAACGCCGGCGTCGAGCCCGCGCCGATGGGCAACGAGAATTTCACGGCCGCGCCCTCAGGCACTTTCCGCACCGGCGCGGGCCTGCTCAATATCGCCGCGAACGAAACGCGCCAGTTCGAAAGCCTGTGCGAGGTGATCGGCCGCCCCGACCTGCCGCGCGACGAGCGCTTTTGCGCGCGCCATACGCGCAAGCAGTATCGCGAAACGCTCAAGGCCGAGATCGAAACGGCGCTCGCAGCGGACACTGCGGCGAACTGGGAAACGCGCCTGCTCGAGCGCGGTGTGCCGGTGGGCCGCGTGCTCTCGGTGCCGGAAATCCTGGCGCACCCGCATCTCGCCGAGCGGCGCTTCATCCGCGAGTTCGAGGGGAACCCGGGCGAAGCGGCGCAGCGCGTGACACGCGCAGGCCTGCGCCTCGCCGATGCCGACGCCGCACCCGCCACCCCCGCGCCGACGCTCGGGGCGCACACGCGCGAGACGCTCGCGCAGCTCGGCTACGAAGCCGCCCAAATCGACGCCCTGCATCACGACGGAGTGATCTGACCATGCCGACGACCAATTCCACCACGGCCGGCGCTGCGCCTGATCTGGCCGCCCTCTGCGCCGACTACTGGAGCACCTCGATCATCGACATCCATCCGGGATCGATCAAGGTGCGCGGGTATCCGATCCAGGAGCTGATCGGCAACGCGAGCTTCCCGCAGATGATCTGGCTGATGCTGCGCGGCGAGCTGCCCAGCAACGACGAAGCCACACTGCTCGAAGCGGCGCTCGTGGCCTCCGTCGATCACGGGCCGCATGCGCCTTCGATCGCCATCTCGCGCATGGCGACGAGCTGCGGCTTGCCGATCAACGGCGCGATGGCGTCGGCGCTCAACGCGCTCGACGACGTGCACGGGGGCGCGGGCCAGCAGGCCGTCGAGCTATACGCCGACATCGCCGCGCGTATTGTCACGGGCAGCACGCTCGATGCGGCGGTGGAAGCCGGCGTAGACGAGTTCATCGCCGTGCATGGCAAATATCTCCCGGGCTTTGGCCATCGCTTCCATCCTGTCGATCCACGCGCCGGGCGGCTGCTCGCACTCGTCGATGCACGCGTGGCGTCCGGCACGATCAAGGGGCGCTACGCGGCGATCGCGCGCGGCATCGAGGCCTTGCTGAAAAAACGCAAGGACCGACCCGTGCCGATGAACATCGATGGCGTGACGGCGGTCATCTACGCCGAACTGGGCTTCGCGCCGGAACTGGCGCGCGGCGTATTCTGCCTCGCGCGCGCCGTGGGAATCCTGGCCCACGCGTGGGAGCAGCGCGGGCGCGGCGAGCGCAACAAGGGGCCCATGCCGCGCCAGATTCCGTACGCCTATACCGGCGCCCCGGAGCGCCATCTGAAGCAGTCCTGAGCGAGGCGCCGTGAAAGACTCCGCGTGCACGCGGCGCGCTACGCCGTTTGCCTTGCGTGGCTTCAGGCGTCTTGCCGTGCGCGCCCGGCGTGAGCGCTTCGAGCGGCGCGCAGCGCGCGCGAGTCGCCGCCGAGCGCGTCGGTAGCGCGTATGGCGCACTCGAACAGCGCATCGAGATGGCGCTCGACAAACGCCGCATCGACGCGCGAACTCGGTCCCGCTAGCGTGAGCACGCCGCGCAGCGTCTCGTGAACGCCGAATACGGGCATGGAGACGCCCGCTGTCTCGCGGTCGCGCTCGCCAATCGAGATGCAGTAAAAATCGCGCCGGATTCCTTCGAACGGCTCACCCGGCTCTCCGCCAAAGGCCAGCAGCGCGCGTCCGCCCGAACCGCTTTCGAGCGTCAGCACATCGCCCTCGCGCACATGGTGGCGCACGACGTGATGTGAGTCCACGCGATGCAGGCACACGCGTACGGCGTTGTCGCGCACGTAGAAGGAGACGCTTTCCCCGCTTGCCGCAGCCAGTTCGCGCATGAGCGGCAGCAGGATGTCGCCGAGATTCAGGCTGCGCTGGTAGAGCGCGCCCAACGCAAACGTGGCGGGCCCCAACTGAAAGCGCCCGTCGTCGAGGCGCAGCAGCAAACGATGCTGGATCAGCGCGCCGGCGAGCCGCAGCAGCGTGCTCTTGTAGAGGCCGGTGCGCGCCGCAAGCTCGGCGAGCGTGAGCGCGTTGTCTCCCGGACGAAACGCGAACAGGATGGCACACGCGCGATCGATGACGGCGACGCCCTCTTCTTTCTTGACCGGATTGTGCAGTGAGTTCGGGGAGTCCGGATGTTGCGCAGGCATGGCAGGCTGATACTGGGAACGGGGGCTGGGGAACGAGTCCGATTTTA
>DATBXG010000608.1:0-2031 GCA_036514415.1 Paraburkholderia sp. | reverse complement strand
CGGCGTTCGAAGCGATCTCCAGGCGGTGCCCGCAACGGCCTTGAGACCACCCGCCGGCGCTTGATCGAGGAACGCCGGTGCTCAGCAAGCGCCGAAAATGCGCCGCGGCTTGAGCAGACGGCTTGCGCGAAACGCCCAGATGCCGCCCAAGGCTGCAAGCGCGAGCGCAGAAGCCAGCTTCGTGTGGGGGCCCACGGCGTGACCGAATGGTGCGCCGAGCGGCGCGACGAAGCTGCGGTCGAGCATGAGCAGTGCGGCCCACAGCGCAAACGCCGCCTGGAGGAGCAGACGCGTGCCGTGTACGTGGCGCGAGCGGTCGGCCAGGCTGCCTCTGCGGCCGCCGCGCGAGCACAAAAAAATGATCGCCGCCAGGGCGATCGCGAGTATCACTAACCAGTCCGTTAGATCCATGACACGCACTCCGAATAACTGGCCACTATTCTGGCCAGCGGCGGAGCGCGGTGAAATCAGACCATTCCGAATCGATGGTCCGCGTGCGCCGTGCCTCGTGCAGGACAGGCGCACGCGTAAGGGGAACAGCGTTTGCTCAGGGTTCGATGCGCGTGCCGAGCAGCACGAGGAATTGCCGCAGCCACTCGGGATGAGCGGGCCAGGCCGGCGCGGTGACGAATGGCGCGTCGGTCACGGCGCTGTCGATCGCGATGTCGGCGTACTCGCCGCCCGCGAGCCGCACCTCGGGCGCACAGGCCGGATAGGCCGAGATGCGCTTGCCGCGGATCACCTCGGCGGCGGCGAGCAGTTGCGCCGCGTGGCAAATGGCCGCAACGGGTTTGTTCGCCTCGGCGAAGTGGCGCACCAGATCGATGACTTTCGGATTCAGGCGCAGGTATTCGGGGGCGCGGCCGCCGGCGATGGCGAGTGCGTCATAGCTGGCGACGTCGATCTCGTCGAAGGTCGCGTTGAGCGCGAACTGGTGGCCCGGCTTTTCGGTATAGGTCTGGTCGCCTTCGAAGTCGTGGATCGCGGTCTTCACGCGCTCGCCGGCCTTCTTGCCGGGGCACACGGCGTCGACGCGGTGGCCGACGGCCTGCAGCGCCTGGAACGGCACCATCGTTTCATAGTCTTCGGCGAAATCGCCGGTGAGGAACAGGATCTTCTTGACGGCCATCGGGTGTCTCCAGGAGTGGACGGTGGAACAGATCGTGCGCCAACGCAGTCTAATCCATCATGTTTGACGATTTTGCAAAGCATCCCGCTGCGGGCGACGCGCGGGAATCCATTGACTGGCGGCGCTACGCGCCGGGCCGCGACGCGCCTGCGCTAGCCGCCCTGTTTCGCGCGTCCGTCACCGCGCTCGCGGCCTCGCACTACGACGCGGCGCAGCGCGCCGCCTGGGCCGCGGCCGCCGACGATCTCGCGGACTTCGACGTGCGGCTCGCCCGCGGGGTGACGCTGGTCGCGCAAAGCGGCGGCGCGGCCGTTGCGTTCGGGCAGCTCTTTCCACTAGACCACGTGGAGATGCTCTACGTGGCGCCGGCGTGGTCGCGCCGCGGCATCGCGACGGCGATGCTCGCGCGGTTCGAGGCGCTCGCGCGCGCGGCGCGCTCGAGTGTGCTGACCGTCGACGCGAGCGCGCTGTCGCGGCCCGTTTTCGAGCGCGCGGGGTTTTCGCTCATTTCGTCCGAATTGGTATTGTGCGACGGCGTATCATTGCCGCGTTTTCATCTATGCAAGCCGCTTCATGCGGCGAACTTCTCAGGATGACCATGTTCTCGAAGGTTTCGACGCAAGGGCTGGGCCTTGCATCCCTGATCGTCTGCGTGGCGCTCGCCGCCGGCTGCAACAAGCAGGACGCGTCCGCGCCCGACTTGAGCAAGCAGTCCGCCGACGCCATGAAGCAGACCACGCAGGATGCCGCCAGACAGGCTGCGCAGCAGGCCGCGCAATCGCTCGACAAGGCGGCTGGCTACGTGAACCAGCAGCTCGGCGCTGCGCAGCAGAAACTTGATTCGGCGGCCTCGCAAGGCCAGGCGGCGAGCGCTTCTGCGGCCGCGCTGGCTTCGTCGACGC
>DATBXG010000607.1:0-4845 GCA_036514415.1 Paraburkholderia sp. | reverse complement strand
ACGAAGCGCCCACGCCGCTCGTCGATCTTTCGAAGCCTGCGTTCCGCTACGGCCTCGCGCAAATCCGCGTGGGCGACGCGGCGCACCGGCTGGCGGTGAGCGTCACGCCCGATGCGAAGCGCTATGCGGTGCGCGCGACCTCGCACGTACAGTTGCGCGTGCAACTTCCGGGCGGCCAGCCGGTGCCGGCGGGCACGCAGATCGCCGTGGCGGCCGTGGACGAAGCACTGCTCGAACTCATGCCGAACCGCAGTTGGGATCTGCTCGACGCCATGCTGCAGCAACGCGCCTATGGCGTCGAGACGGCGACGGCGCAGATGGAGATCGTCGGGCGGCGTCACTTCGGGCGCAAGGCCGTGCCTGCGGGCGGCGGCGGCGGGCACGCCGCCACGCGCGAACTCTTCGACACACTGCTTTACTGGAACCCGCGCGTGACGCTCGACGCGAAAGGCGCGGCTCAGGTCGACGTGCCGCTCAACGACTCGATCACGCGTTTTCGCATCGTCGCGATCGCGGCGAGCGGTGTGGCGCGCTTCGGCACGGGCAACGCGACCATCGAGAGCACGCAGGACCTGCAACTGATATCGGGCTTGCCGCCGCTCGTGCGCGAAGGCGACACCTTCCGCGCGCAATTCACGCTGCGCAATACGACTGTGCGCGCCATGAAGGTGCTCGTTACGCCCAATGTGCCGCCGCTGTCGCTCCCCGCGCAAACCGTGGATCTCGTGCCCAATTCGTCGCGTGAGATTGCGTGGACGGTCGCGGTGCCCGACGATCTCGCGGAAGCCGAGCGGCCCGCGCTGACCTGGAACGTGAGCGCGGCGGAGCAGGGCGGGGCGCATGCCGCGGACGCGGTGAAGCTCGCGCAGCAGGTGAGCGCGGCGATACCGGTGACGGTGCAGCAGGCCACGCTCGCACAAGTCGACGGCACGCTCTCGATTCCCGTCGCGCCGCCGGCCAACGCGAGCGCGACGAAGGCAGGCGTGATGCGCGGCGGCATTGCGGTGTCGCTGCAGCCGAAGCTCGCGGACGGCCTGCCGGGCGTGCGCCGCTGGTTCGGGCGCTACCCGTTCTCATGCCTCGAACAGCAGACGTCGATCGCGATCGGCCTGCGCGATCCGGCGCGCTGGCAAACGGTGCTCGCGCGTCTGCCCGTCTATCTGGACCGCGACGGTCTCGCGAACTACTTCCCGCCCGCCGACGACAGCGCGAGCCGCGGCAGCACCGCGCTTACCGCGTATCTGCTGACGGTGACCGACGAGGCGTCGAAGCTCGACCCGCGCTTCGCGCTGCCCGATGCCTTGCGCGGCAAGATGGTGGAGGGCCTCACGCGCTTCGTCGAAGGCCGCATCGAGCGCAATCCGTGGTCGCCGCGCCGCGACCTCGATCTGCGCAAGCTCGCTGCCATCGACGCGCTTTCGCGCTACGGCGCGGCGAACGCGCGCCAGTTCGGCTCGATCGAGATTGCGCCGAACCAGTGGCCCACGTCGGCCGTGATCGACTACGCGCAGAGTGTTGCGCGCATGCGCGACGTGCCCGATCGCGCGGCGAAACTGGCGCAACTCGAGCAGATCCTGCGTGCGCGTCTCACGTGGCAGGGCACGCAGCTCACGTTCTCCACGGCCGCCGAAGACGATCTGTGGTGGCTCATGACGGGCACGGAGGTCAACGCCGCGCGCCTTGCGCTCGCCTTCGTCGACGACCCAGCGTGGAAGGACGAGATGCCCAGGCTCGTAGCGGGCCTGCTCGCATTGCAGCGCAATGGCGCCTGGAGCACGACGCCGGCGAACGTGTACGGCTCGCTGGCAGTCGAGCGCTTCTCGCGCGTGTTCGAGCACGATCCGGTTACGGGATCGACGAAGATTCAACTAGCCGATACGTCGCGTACCGTTGGCTGGAGCGCGGCGGCGCAAGCCGCATCGAGCGAGAGCGCGAGCGGGGCCACGGCGGCCACACGCAATGTGCCGGCACGCAGCACGCTGCTTGCGTGGCCGAAGCAGAACGCAGGCGCGACCCTCACGCTCACCCAGGCGGGAACGGGCAAGCCCTGGGCGACCGTGGAAAGCCTGGCCGCCGTCGCGCTGCGTGCGCCGTTCGCAGCGGGCTATCGCATCACGAAGACCATCACGCCGGTGAGCGCGGCCGTGAAGGGCGTGTTCACGCGCGGCGACGTGGTGCGCGTGCGCCTCGATATCGACGCGCAAACCGACATGACGTGGGTCGTGGTGAACGACCCGGTGCCGGCGGGGACGACGATACTGGGCTCGGGCCTCGGGCGCGATTCGGCCGGGGCGACGCATGGCGAGAAGCAGGACGAAAACGGCCCATGGCCAGCGTTCGTAGAACGCGGCTTCGACGGCTACCGCGCCTATTACGAGTTTCTGCCCAAGGGCACGGTATCGGTGGAGTACACCGTGCGTCTGAACAACGTCGGCACGTTCGGACTGCCGCCCACGCGCGTCGAGGCGCTCTATGCCCCGGCCACGTTCGGCGTCGCACCGAACGCACCCATGATCGTGAAGGCCGCAGCGCAATGAGCCGCCTGTTCACGCCCCGGCATCGCGCTGCGCTGGCACTTGGCGCCGCAGCGCTTTGCGCGGCGCTGCTGCCGGTGCCCGCCTGGGCGCTGCCCGGTTTCGACGACGTGCGCGCCCAGTGGCAAAGCTCGGACTGGGTGCTGCTCGCCCGCGACGGCACGCCGCTGCAACGCACGCGTGTGGAGCACACGGCGCGGCGCGGCGACTGGGTGGCGCTTGCCGACGTCTCGCCGGCGTTGCGCGAGGCGATCGTCGTTTCGGAGGACAAACGATTTTACGAGCACAGCGGCGTGGACTGGCGCGGCGCGGCGGCAGCGGCCTGGGCGAACCTGTGGAATACGCGCACGCGCGGGGCGTCGACCGTCACGATGCAGCTCACGGGTCTGCTCGACGACGCTCCGTTGCACTCCGGGCAGCGCTCGCTCGCGCAAAAGGCCGGGCAGGCGGTGGACGCGCTGCGGCTAGAGCGCAGCTGGCGCAAGGACCAGATTCTCGAGGCTTATCTGAACCTCGTGCCGTTCCGCGGCGAGACCGTGGGCCTTTCGGCGCTTTCGCAGACGTTGTTCGGCAAGGCGCCATCGGGCCTCGACGAGCGCGAATCGGCCGTGGCCGCCGCGCTGATCCGCGCGCCAAACGCGCCCTATACGAAGGTCGCGCCGCGGGCGTGCCGCATCCTGCGCGACATGAGCGCCGCGAATGTCGATACTCGCTGCACGAATCTCGACGCATTCGTGCAGATGGCTTTCGCGCGCCCGGCCCTCACCAGCGCCGACCCGTCATTCGACGGCCGCAGCGAAAACTCGCCGCAGCTCGCCCCTCACTTCGCGCGCCAGATTGCGAACGCCGTGCATCCCGCATCCGGCCTGCGTGTGCGCTCGACGCTCGACGCGAACCTGCAACGCTACGCACGCGACACCCTCACGCGCACGCTCATCGAACTCAATGCGCGCGCGCATCCGCGCAACGTGCAGGACGGCGCGGTCATCGTGCTCGACAACGCAACGGGCCAGGTGCTCGCATGGGTGGGTTCGTCAGGAGGGCTGTCGAAGGCGCGCGAAGTCGACGCGGCGCTCGCGCTCCGTCAGGCGGGCTCGACGCTCAAGCCGTTTCTCTACGCCGAAGCCATCGACGAGCGCCGCGTGACGACGGCCTCGCTGCTCGACGACGCTCCGCTCGATCTCGCGGCGGGCGGCGGCCTCTACATGCCGCAAAACTATGACAAGGGCTTCAAGGGCTGGGTGAGCGTGCGAACGGCGCTCGGTTCCTCGCTGAACGTGCCGGCTGTGCGCACGCTCGTGATGGTCACGCCGCATCGCTTCGCCAGGACGCTCACGGCGCTCGGCCTGCCGCTCACGCAAGCGGGCGACTACTACGGCTACAGTCTCGCGCTAGGCAGCGCGGACGTGAATCTCGTCACGCTGACGAATGCGTATCGCGCGCTGGCCAATGGCGGCGTCGTGAGCCCGATCGCCGAGTTGCCTGCGCCTGCGATGTCAGCACGAAAAGGCGCGTCGAAGCGGGTATTCAGCCGCGAGTCCGCGTTCATCGTCACCGACGTCCTCGCCGACAACAATGCGCGCACGCGTACCTTCGATTTCGACAGTCCACTGGATACGCGCATGTTTTCCGCGGTCAAGACGGGCACGAGCAAGGACATGCGCGACAACTGGACCGTGGGCTTCACGTCGCGCTATACGGTGGGCGTGTGGGTCGGTAACGCGGATGGCTCGCCCATGTGGGACGTTTCGGGTGTGACCGGAGCGGCGCCGGTGTGGGCTGCCATCGTCGGCTATCTGCATCGGCGCGTGCCGAGTGTCGCGCCTGCAGCGCCACCTGGCGTCGAGCGCGTGCGCGTGCAGTTCGCCAATGCCGTGGAGCCTTCTCGCAACGAGTGGTTCATCGCGGGCACGTCTACGCCGCTGGTGGGGCTGGCATCGAATGCAGCCGATCTCGCGCGTGGACCCGCGCAAATCGGCAGCCCTGTGGACGGCACCATTTTCGCGCTCGATCCCGACATTCCCGCGCAGCGTCAGCGAGTCTGGTTCGAACGTGCGACGGGCTCGAACGCGCGCGTGAACTGGCGCCTGGACGGCAAGGCATTGGGCGGCGCCGCGCGCGTCGCGTGGTTGCCGTGGCCGGGCAAGCACACGCTCGAACTCGTCGATGCGAGCGGGCAGGTGACCGATACCGTGCGCTTCGAGGTGCGTGGCGCGGTTGCGAAGCTACAGAAGTCGATGCACGCCGACGCCGCGCAAGGCGGCGTGGCGCGCTGAAGGAGAGGCAAGCGCGTTTAATGTGCCGGCGCGGG
>DATBXG010000606.1:0-3127 GCA_036514415.1 Paraburkholderia sp. | reverse complement strand
GCCCTTGCTCACCACCACCTCGATGGCTTGCTGCAGCGCCGTGTCGCGGTCGCTGCTCGTGTCGAGGTGCAGCGGCGTGACATTGCGGTAGAGCGACATCGCGCGCTCGCTGCCCGCGCGCGGCGTGAGCGCGAAAATCGGCACATGGGTCCAGTGGCGCGACATCCAGAGCGCGGTCGAGCCCGACTCCGTGAGCGCGACGATCGCCTTCGCACCCAGGTGGTAGGCCGTGAAGAGCGCGCCCATGGCAATCGACTGGTCGATGCGCGTGAAGGTGCGGTCGAGGAAGTCCTTGTCCAGCTCAGACTGCTCCGACTTCTCCGCTTCCAGACAGATCGCGGCCATAGCCTCGATGGTCTGCACCGGGTACTTGCCCGCCGCCGATTCGGCCGAAAGCATCACCGCGTCCGTGCCGTCGAGCACAGCGTTCGCGACGTCCGAGACTTCGGCGCGCGTGGGCACGGGCGCGTGGATCATCGACTCCATCATCTGCGTGGCCGTGATGACGAGCTTGTTCGAGTCGCGCGCCATGCGGATCATGCGCTTTTGGAGCGCCGGCACGGCGGCATTGCCCACTTCCACGGCCAGGTCGCCACGCGCGACCATGATGCCGTCCGACGAGTCGAGAATTTCCTGCAGCGCCGGAATCGCTTCGGCGCGCTCGATCTTCGCGATCATCTTCGGCTTGATGCCGTACGGTGCGCCCGCGATGTTGGCGAGCTGGCGCGCCATTTCCATGTCGGTGGCGTTCTTCGGGAACGACACGGCGACGAAGTCCGCACCCAGCGACATGGCCGTGCGGATGTCTTCCATGTCCTTCGCGGTGAGCGCGGGCGCGGTGAGGCCGCCGCCCTGGCGGTTGATGCCCTTGTTGTTCGACAGGTCGCCGCCCACACGCACGACCGTGTGGATCTCGCTGCCGATCACACGTGCGACGTCCAGCACGATCAGGCCGTCGTTGAGCAACAAAATGTCGCCCGGCTTCAGGTCGCGCGGCAGGTCCTTGTAGTCGAGACCGACGCGCTCGTCATTACCGAGCTCGCATTCGGCGTCGAGGATGAACGGCTGGCCCGGCTCGAGCGTCGTCTTGCCATTCTCGAATTTGCCGACGCGAATCTTCGGGCCTTGCAGGTCCGCCATGATCGCAACTTCGCGGCCAGCCTGGCGGGCGCAGTCCCGCACCATTTCAGCACGCTGACGGTGGTCGTCTGCGGTGCCGTGCGAAAAGTTGAGGCGCACCACGTCCAGTCCCGCGCGGATCATTTTCTGCAGGATGTCCGGCGTGCTGGAAGCCGGACCGATGGTGGCGACAATCTTGGTGGCGCGATGCATGAGTCTCCTCGTCTGGATAGGATCGCTGGGAAAACCGTTGCTGCGAGAAGTGCTGGCCGGCTGCGCCGCGGATGCGGATGCGCCGGAACGCGCACCGGGTGTACCCGGCGTCGCTTTCTTGGAGGGCGCTGCCGGGCTCACATGAGCCGCCGCGGCGCTTTCTACATGCGTAGTTGTATTCGATGCGGGCGTGGCTGTGCGCCCTGTCGGATTCTGTGCGGCTGTCGATTCAGCAGTCGACTGCGTCGCCGCAATGTCCATTTCGGCAGCGGCGGCGGGCGTCGCGTCCGCCCTCGCCTTGTCAGTATCTGCCTGGGGCGCTGCGCGCCCCTGCGGTTTTGCTGCGGCCCCGGCTGCGCTGCGCGACTTCTGTGCGCTTGCACGAGGAAGTTTGCTCATGGCGGCGCCTTTTGCCATCTTCGCGCCCGGGGCTCGCGGCGCCACTTAGCCGGCCGCCCGCGTTTCGAGCACTTCGACCGCCGGCAGCTTCTTGCCTTCGAGGAACTCGAGGAAGGCGCCACCGCCGGTGGAGATATAGCTGACCTTGTCGGCAATGTTGTACTTCGCGATGGCTGCGAGCGTGTCGCCGCCGCCAGCGATCGAGAACGCGCCCGAACTGGCGATCGCATCAGCAAGCGTCTTCGTGCCGTTGCCGAACTGGTCGAACTCGAACACGCCGACCGGGCCGTTCCACACGATCGTGCCGGCCTGCGCGAGTTGCGCGGCGAGCGCGTTGGCGGTGACAGGGCCAATGTCGAGGATCATGTCGTCGTCGGCTACGTCGGCCACGTTCTTCGTCTCGGCCTTGGCCGTCGGCGAGAATTCCTTGGCGGTCACGACGTCGGTCGGGATCGGCACCGATGCGCCGCGCTCGCGCGCCGCTTCGATGATCGCCTTGGCATCGTCCACGAGATCCACTTCAGCAAGCGATTTGCCGATCTTCAGACCCGCGGCCAGCATGAACGTGTTGGCAATGCCGCCGCCCACGATCAGCTGGTCGACCTTCTCGGCCAGCGACTTGAGGATGGTGAGCTTGGTCGAGACCTTCGAGCCTGCCACGATCGCGACGAGCGGGCGCTTCGGTGCGCCGAGCGCCTTGCCGAGGGCGTCGAGTTCAGCCGCGAGCAGCGGACCCGCGCAGGCGACGCCCGCGTACTTCGCGATGCCGTAGGTCGTGGCTTCCGCGCGGTGGGCGGTGCCGAACGCGTCGTTCACGTAGATATCGCAGAGCTTCGCCATCTTTTGCGAAAGCTCGTCCGAGTTCTTCTTCTCGCCCTTGTTGACGCGGCAGTTTTCGAGCAGAACCACGTTGCCCGGCTCGACGTTCACGCCATTTTCAACCCAGTTCGCAACCAGCGGCACGTCGCGGCCAAGCAGCTCGGCGAGGCGCTTCGCGACCGGCGCGAGGGAGTCCTCGGGCTTGAATTCGCCTTCGGTCGGGCGGCCCAGGTGCGAGGTGACCATGACGGCCGCGCCGGCGTCGAGTGCGGCCTTGATGGCCGGCACGGAGGCGCGCACGCGGGTGTCTTCGGTGATGTTGCCGTTGTCGTCCTGCGGCACGTTCAGGTCGGCGCGGATGAATACGCGCTTGCCCTTCAATTTGCCTTCGGAGATCAGATCGGAAAGACGCAGAACCTTGTTCATGGGCATGTCATCTTGATGGTGGGAAGGCGGTGGCAAGGCGATGCGGCGCCGCGGGCCTGATTTTGGCGCGGCAAGACGTGCGGGACGGCACGGCGCGGGATCCGGTTTGAACGCTGTCCCGGGTCGCGGCTCCATGTCGCTGCTCGTCGCT
>DATBXG010000605.1:0-14469 GCA_036514415.1 Paraburkholderia sp. | reverse complement strand
CGATGCCCATCTGATGAAGGTGATCGAGAAGATCGTCTCGCGCGTGGGCCGGCGGATCGACGAATCGAGCCCGATGGTCGACGCGCGCCTGCCCGATGGTTCGCGCGTGAACGCGATCATCCCGCCGCTGGCCGTGGATGGCCCGCTCGTCTCGATCCGGCGTTTCGCCGTCAAGCCGCTGCAAGTGGCGGACATGATCAACCTGCAGACGCTCACGCCGCCCATGGCCGAGGTGCTCGACGGCCTGGCGCGCGCGAAGGTGAACATCCTCGTCTCGGGCGGCACGGGCAGCGGCAAGACCACCTTGCTCAACGTGCTATCGGGCTTCATTCCCGAAAACGAGCGGATCGTGACAATCGAGGATGCCGCCGAGCTGCAGCTGCGCCAGGCGCACGTGCTGCGGCTCGAAACGCGCCCGCCCAATATCGAAGGGCGCGGCGAGATCACGCAGCGCGCGCTCGTGCGCAACGCGCTGCGTATGCGCCCTGACCGCATCATCCTGGGCGAAGTGCGCGGCGCGGAAGCGCTCGACATGCTCAACGCGATGAACACCGGCCACGAAGGATCGCTCGCGACGATCCATGCGAACACGCCTCGCGACGCGCTCACGCGCCTCGAGAACATGATCAGCCTGGGCGGCATCGCATTGCCGCCGCGCACGATGCGCCAGCAGATCGCCTCGGCGATCACGGTGATCGTTCAGGTTGCACGCCTGACCGACGGGCGCCGCAAGATCCTGAGCATCTCGGAGATCACCGGCATGGAGGGCGACGTGGTCAACATGCAGGAGATCTTCACGTTCCGGCGCAACGGCATCGATTCGATGGGCAACGTGCGCGGCTATTTTTGCGCGACCGGTGTGCGCCCCCAGTTCTGCGACCGGCTGTCCGCGTTCGGCGTGAACGTGCCGGATACGGTTTATGACCCGGGCCGTCGCTTCGAGACGACCTGAAATCTCTGCGACGCATGGAAGGAGAAGCGCATGAGTTCGTCATTTATTACGGCTGCCGTGCTCCTGTTCGTCGCCGTGGTCCTGGGATGCCAGGGCGCGTGGGAGTGGTGGAACAGCCGCCACGGCGCGGTGGCGCGCAGGCTGCAGGCGCGCCTCGAGGCGTTGGCCACGGGGGGCGAGGCGCGCAAGGAAACGCTGTCGATCCTCAAGTCCCGGCGTCTGAGCAACTCGTCGCTGCTCGATCGTATGCTGAGCGTGACACCAGGCATTCGCGCACTCGACGCATTCATCATGCAGGCGGGCATGCGGTGGTCGGTCATGGAGTTCCTTGGCCTGTGCGCGGGGTTCGCGCTCGCCGGTTTCGCGGGCGTGTGGCTCCTGCATTTGTCGTTGATGGCGGCACTGGCGACAGGCGTGATCGGCGCGCTCCTGCCGGTTCTCCATGTACGGCGGCGCCGCGCACGCAGACTGCTGCGCTTCGAGCACCAGTTGCCCGAGGTCTGCGACATGCTGGTGCGGGCGCTGCGCTCAGGCCATGCCTTCTCGGGCGCAATCGACCTCGTCGGCACGCAGTTCGCCGAGCCGGCGGGTGGCGAATTTCGCATCGCTTTCGACGAGATCAACTATGGCCTGTCGCTCAACGATGCGCTGACCGCGCTCGCTAACCGCATGCCGGTGAGCGATCTGCGCTACCTCGTGATTGCCGTGCTGATCCAGCGCGAGACCGGCGGCAACCTGGCCGAGCTGCTCGAGGGCATTGCGAGCCTCGTGCGCGAGCGATTCCGGCTCTTCGACAAGGTCCGGGTGCTCTCGGCGGAGGGCAAGCTGTCGGCGTGGGTGCTCTCGTTGCTTCCCTTCGGCACGGCTGCGCTCATCAGCGCCGGCAATCCCAGCTTTCTCGCGGTGCTGTGGACGGACCCGACGGGCCTGCTGCTGCTTCAGATCGCGGCCGTCGAGATGGTGTTGGGCATTATCTGGACTCGACGCATCGCGAGAATCAGGGTGTGAGGCGGTTTCGTTTTCGCTTGGACAAAAGACGGATTTCAACGGGGAGACATCATGCAAACGCTCGGCACAACGCAATGGCTGTTGCTTGCCTGTCTGTTCGGCGGCGTGTGCGCGCTGACTTTCGGCGCGCTCCATGCGCTCGCGCCGCGCAACATGCGCCGGCGCATCGAGCAGGCGAGCGGGGAAGGCGGCGAAGGCAGCATGGCCGGCGCGGCCGCCGCAGGCGCGCCTGACGAATCGACATGGCTCGGGAAACTGGCGGACCTTTCGGCGCCGCTCTCGAAGCTCTCGGTGCCGAAAGAAGGGTGGCAGGTTTCGGCACTGCGCGTGCGGCTCATGAACGCGGGCTGGCGTGCGCCCGACGCGGTGGTGATCTACTTCGGCGCGCGCACGGCGCTTGCCATCGCGCTTCCGCTCGCGGCAGCCGTGTGGCGCGTGGGGTCGATGACGCAGATGAGTCCGGGTGCGTTGCCCTTCCTGCTCGTGGCGCTCGCGTGCATCGGTTACTACCTCCCGGGCCTGGTGTTGTCGCGCTGCATTGCGCGGCGCAAGCGGACCGTCTTCGAGGACTTCCCCGACGCGATCGACCTCATGACCGTATGCGTGGAAGCGGGCCTTGGCCTCGACGCGGCCATGCTCAAGGTCGCCGAGGAGATCCGTCTGGCCAGCCCCGTCGTCGCGAGCGAGTTCGATCTGATGCTGCTCGAGATGCGCTCGGGTTTCTCGAAGGAGACGGCGCTGCGCAACTTCGCGATGCGCACGGGCGTGGAGGACATCGACGGATTCGCGACGATGCTCATCCAGGCCGAGCAGTTCGGCACGGGCATAGGCGTGTCGTTGCGCGTGCTCTCCGACACGTTGCGCACGCGCCGGCGCATGCGCGCGGAAGAGCAGGCCGCGAAGATCGCGCTGAAGCTGCTGTTTCCGTTGATGTTCTGCATTTTCCCCACGCTGATGCTGGTGCTGATGGGGCCGGCGTTCATCAACATCTACCGATCGCTCGGCCCCAGTTTGACGGGCAATTGAGCATTGCGCGCAACGCCGGTGCCGGCGGCACAGTCGCCGCTTTGCCGAAGCGACGCACAAACCAATCAGTACGGAGACCAAAATGAAACATGAGACAGCTGGGGCGGCACATCGGGCTGTCGCGGCCGGACGGCGCAAAGCCGTCACGCGCGGCCGGCGCGCGCGAGGATCGCTGCGCGCTCAGCGCGGCACGGCGATCGTCGAATTCGCACTGGTCTTGCCGATCCTGTTGATGCTGCTGTTCGGCATCACGGAAATCGGCCTCATGCTTTACGACAAAACAGTGATCACGAGCGCGAGCCGCGCGGCCGCCAGACAGGGCGTGGCGTTTGGAGAGAATTCGACGGGGCAGCCGGTGTACCTCTCTGCGTCGAATATTCAGTCGATCGCCACAGGCGGGCTCTCGTCCATGCTGATCGGCCTGGGCACCGCGACACAGCCAAACGTGACCATTACGAGCTGCACGGCTTCCAGCACTTGCACCGCAGGAACCGGCTGCAGCCCCGGCAACTCGTTGACGGTCGCTGTGAGCTACACATTCCAGGGTCTCGTGCTGGGAGCGATGGTCAGCCCGCTCCCCGCTTCGTTCAAAAACGCGCTCACGCTCACGTCGTCCACGATGATGAGCTGCGAGTAGAGTGCGCCACGCACCTGCAAACCTTGAGAGGACCGCCATGAACAAGATGAGTCGACGCTTGCGTGCGCCACGCCGCGAGAAAGGCGCGATCGGCGTACAAGTGGCCTTGTTTCTCTTCACCCTGCTTGGAGCAGCCGCGATGACGATCAACGTCTCGCGCGTGGGCTGCGTGTCTCCCGCTGGCTCTGCGCCTGGCCACTGCAGCCATGCGGACACGTCGACGGTCGCCGCGAGCTACCCGCTCCAGGGTCTCGACCCGGGGGCGGCAACCAGTCCGTTCCCGGCTTCATTCCAGAACGCGTTGACGGTCACGTCGTCGACGATGATGCGTTGCGAGTAGCGGCAACCGCGGGGGCGTCACGCGCCTGCAAACCTTGTGAGGACCAGCATGGACAAGATCACTCGACACCGGCGCGTCCTGCGACGCGAGAAAGGTGCGGTCGCCATTCAGGTGGCCTTGTTTCTCACTGTCCTGCTTGCTGTCAGCGCCATGGCGATCGACATCGGGCGGTGGGTCGTCGTGCGCCATCAACTGCAAAATGCCGCGGATGCGGCAGCACTTGCCGGGGCACATTTGTTGCCCGGCCAACTGACCGCCAAGGCCGTACCCTCGCTCTGGGCGACTGCGACGACCGCGGCGAACAATGCCGCCACGCAATATGCCGGCGACAATTCTGCGAACGGCAGCGCGGCTGCGGCGCAAACGGTGCTGGTCGGGTATTACGACGTCGCCAATGTGCCCTCGACGAATGTGCCGACCTCTCTGTCGCAAGCCATTACGTCTCCCACCGACAAGCCGGCCGTGCTCGTCACCGTTGGTTTGGCAGGCGGCAAGAATTTGCCCCTGATGCTCGGACAGATGTTTGGCGTTTCAAGCGTGCAGGCGAGCGCGACGGCCGTTGCCATCGTCTCCGCACCGGGCGCCGCGCTGCCGGGCGTCCTTTTTCCGATCGCCTTGAACCAGTGCGTCTATCAGAATCCGGCTTACTGGAAAAACGGCAAGCCGATCGTGGGCCAGGAGATCGAGATTGGTAACGGCGGGCCATCGAACTGCGCCGGCGTGGCCGCGCAATGGACGGTGCTCACGCTCGACTCGAACCCGAGTGCCTACGGCCCTTGCTCAGGCATGAGCCCGAGCAGCGTTACCGCGGCCGATTGTCTGATGATCAACGGCAACGGGCCCCCTGTGGTGACAGGTAACAATATCTCCATCCAGCCGGGCGTGAAGTCGACGATCTACAACAATTTCCCGGTCACGCCTCCCATGCAGGTGACCCTCCCGGTCGTCGCAGACGGATCGACCATGAGCGGCGGCAGTGGCGGCGACACGCCGATCGTGGGTTTCGCAGCGTTCGAGATCGACTATGTGATCGGGGCGAATGGGAAGTCGCAGCCGACATGTACTACCGACCCGGCCTGCCTGAACCCGCCATGCACGAAGTGCGTGATCGGGCATCTCACATCGGGTCTCGCGGGCGGCACGACGGCCGGTGGCACGACGGCGTCATACTACGGCGCTGTCACACCGCCGAGCCTCGCCCAATTGCCCTCGAGCGCATGGTACTGAACGTGTTGCGTGATACCTGTGCGCTGAAAAAGCGTATGTGAAAATGCCGGCGCACGGCGACGTGGTCGCCCTGCGCCGGCTTCTCGCCGAACCGCATGGGCGCCTGGGTAGGCGCCCGTCGTTCGTCCGGCGTGCTGTCTGGCGTCCTGCCCGGCCGCTTACATGCCGGCCATGCACATGTACTTGATGACGACATAGTCGTCCACGCCGTAGTGCGAGCCTTCGCGGCCAAGGCCCGACTGCTTCACGCCGCCGAACGGCGCGACTTCGTTCGAGATCAGGCCGGTGTTGATGCCCACCATGCCGTATTCGAGCGCCTCGGCCACGCGCCACACGCGGCCGATGTCGCGGCTGTAGAAGTAGGCGGCGAGACCGAACTCGGTATCGTTCGCCATCCTGATCACTTCTTCATCGGACGAGAAGCGGAACAGCGGGGCGAGCGGGCCGAAGGTTTCGTCGCGCGCGACCTTCATCGCGGGCGTCACACCCGTGAGGATGGTCGGCTCGAAGAAGCCGTGGCCGAGCGCGTGGCGCTTGCCGCCCGCGATCACCTGGGCGCCTTTCGCGAGCGCGTCCTCGATATGCGATTCCACCTTCAGCACGGCCGCTTCATTGATGAGCGGTCCTTGCGTCACGCCTGCCTCGGTGCCGAGGCCGACCTTGAGCTTTTCCACCGCATCGCGCAGCTTCGCGGCGAACGTGTCGTACACGGCGTCATGCACATAGAAGCGGTTCGTGCACACGCAGGTCTGCCCGCTGTTGCGATACTTCGAGGCGATGGCGCCGGCCACGGCCGCATCGAGATCGGCGTCGTCGAACACGATGAACGGCGCGTTGCCGCCCAGTTCCAGCGAGACCTTCTTGACCGTCGAGGCGCACTGGCTCATCAGCAGGCGGCCCACCGGCGTGGAGCCCGTGAACGAGAGCTTGCGCACCGTCGGGTTGCTCGTGAGTTCGCCGCCAATCGCCTTCGGGTCGCCCGTCACCACGCTGAAGATGCCGCGCGGCACGCCTGCGCGCTCGGCCAGCACCGCCAGCGCGAGCGCCGAGAACGGCGTGGCTTCGGCGGGCTTGAGCACGATCGGGCAACCTGCCGCCAGCGCCGGGCCGACCTTGCGGGTGATCATCGCGGCGGGGAAGTTCCACGGCGTGATCGCGGCGCACACGCCCACGGGTTCCTTCGTCACGACGATGCGCTTGTCATTGGCGACGGTCGGAATCGTATCGCCGTAGATGCGCTTGCCTTCTTCCGCGAACCATTCGAGGAACGAGGCGGCGTAGCCGATCTCGCCCTTCGCCTCGGCAAGCGGCTTGCCCTGTTCCGTGGTGAGGATGAGCGCGAGGTCGTCGGCGTTTTCCATCATCAGGTCGTGCCACTTGCGCAGGATGACGCTGCGCTCTTTCGCGGTCTTCGCGCGCCATGCGGGCCATGCGGCGTTCGCGGCGGCGATTGCGCGGCGCGTTTCGGCCGCGCCCATGCGCGGCACCGTGCCGATCAGCGCGCCGGTGGCGGGGTTCTTCACTTCGAGCGTGGCGCCGTCTTCGGCGCCTTGCCATTCACCGTTGATAAAGGCGTTGTGTTGCAGCAGCGATGCGTCTTTCAGGTTCATGCCTGGACTCCCGATAGGCGTTGATTCGATTCGTCTAGAACGACGAACGGCACAGCGGCAAGCGCCGGTGTGCCGTTGCGTGGGTGGCCCGCTCGCGGCGGGCCAGGCGTGCTCTGCTCTGAAGCGGCGCGTTGAAGGCTTACGCCGGCACGCCCACCGCTTCCTTGATCGCTTCTTCGAGAATCGCGAGCGCTTCGTCGAACACGGTGTCCTGGATCGTCAGCGGGAACAGGAAGCGCACGACGTTCGAGTACACGCCGCACACGAGCAGCAGCAGGCCGCGGTTCAGCGCTGCGGTTTGCACGCGCCTGGTGAAGTCGGCATCGGCTTCGCTCGTGCCCGGCTTGCAGAATTCCACGGCGTTCATCGCGCCCGGGCCGCGCACGTCGGCGATTTGCGGCACGTCGGCCTTCATCGCGTTGAGCTTCGCCTTGAGCTTGTCGCCGAGCTTCGTGCCGCGCTCGCAGAGCTTCTCTTCTTCGATGATCTCGATCACCGCATGGGCCGATGCGACGGCGAGCGGGTTGCCCGCGTACGTGCCGCCGAGGCCGCCGGGCGCGGCAGCGTCCATGACATCCGCGCGGCCCACCACGCCCGAGAGCGGCATGCCGCCGGCCAGGCTCTTGGCGATCGTCATGAGGTCCGGCGTGACGTCGTAGTGCTCCATCGCGAACAGCTTGCCGGTGCGCGCGAAGCCCGTTTGCACTTCATCGGCGATCAGCAGGATGCCGTGCGTGTCGCAGATCTTGCGCAGGCCGCGCACGAAGTCGGCCGGCGCCTGGTAGAAGCCGCCTTCGCCCTGAACCGGTTCGAAGATGATCGCGGCCACGCGCTTCGGATCGATGTCGGCCTTGAACAGCATCTCGATGTGCTTGAGCGAATCAGCCGTGCTGATGCCGTGAACCGAGTTGGGGTATGGGGCGTGGTAAACGTCGGCCGGGAACGGGCCGAACGCGAGCTTGTACGGGGCGACCTTGCCCGTGAGCGCCATGCCCATCAGCGTGCGGCCGTGGAAGCCGCCCGCGAAGGCGATCACGCCCGGACGGCCGGTGTGGGCGCGCGCGATCTTGACGGCGTTTTCGACGGCTTCGGCGCCCGTCGTGAAGAACGCGGCCTTCTTGGCGAAGCTGCCCGGCGCGCGCTGCGCGATCTTCTCGGCCAGCGAGACGTACGACTCGTAGGGGACGATCTGGTAGGCGGTGTGCGTGAACTGGTCGAGCTGCGCCTTGATCGCGGCGACGATCTTCGGATGGCGGTGGCCCGTGTTGCACACGGCGATGCCGGCGGCGAAGTCGATGAAGCGGCGGCCTTCCACGTCCCACAGCTCCGCGTTCTCGGCGCGCTCGGCGTAGAAGTCGCACATCACGCCCACGCCGCGCGGGGTGATGGCGTTCTTGCGGCTCTGCAGGTCGGCGTTCTTGCTCACGTTCATCTCCTTCGGAATTAGTGTCAGTTCTCAGGTTGGCTGGCGGACCAGCAAGCAGTCCATGTCGCGACTATACTCACGTTTGGCTCTAAATTTCAGAGCCATTCAGTGCAATATTTAGGAGCCAATTTCGATGCGTGCGAGTGTTTTGTCCGATTGGCTGGCCCAACGGCTCGACCGCGGGAGCGCCCAGCCGGTGTACCGGCAGCTGCACAAGCTGCTGCAGCAGGCGATCCTTTCGCGTGAGCTGCCAGCGGGGGCGCGGGTGCCGTCGTCGCGGCTGCTGGCGGCCGAGCTGGGCATTGCGCGCAACACCGTGACGCAGGTCTATGAACAATTGGTGCTCGAAGGCTATGTGACGTCGGCGACGGGGCGTGGCACCTACGTTGCCGATACGTCGCCGGACGAGATCGTAGGGGCGGCAGAAATTGGCTCTATGGAAGCGCCAAAAATTGCGGGGGTTTTGGGCGCCGCGCCGCGGGCCGGCAACGTCGCAACTAACAGCCACAGCCGCCTGCACGGCGCGATTGCGCCTGGTCCGACGGCGGGCGGCGGGCAGGAAGCGCTCGCCGCACCTCACCCGCAG
Source organism: Paraburkholderia sp. (assembly GCA_036514415.1). Taxonomy (GTDB): domain Bacteria; phylum Pseudomonadota; class Gammaproteobacteria; order Burkholderiales; family Burkholderiaceae; genus Paraburkholderia. The sequence goes on along the minus strand of DATBXG010000605.1, from coordinate 5,657 downwards.
CGCCCCGCGGCCCGCGCGCTCTCGACGCGTGGCACGCGCCTGATTGCCAGCGCGGGGGTGTCGAAACGCCAGGGCGGCGCGTTCATGCCCGGCGTGCCCGACGTCTCGCGCTTCCCGGCGCGCGTCTGGACGCGCCTGCACAACAAGTACTGGCGCAGCCTGCGCCCGGACCTGCTGACCTACGCGCCCGGCGGCGGACTCGCGTTGCTGCGCCACGTCCTCGCCGACTATCTGCGCACCTCGCGTTCGGTACGCTGCTCGCCGGAGCAGATCATCATCACGACCGGCATCCATCAGTCGGTGGACCTGGCCGTTCGTCTGCTCTCCGATCCCGGCGACACGATCTGGACCGAAGACCCGTGCTACTGGGGCGTGCGCAGCGTGCTGCACGTCTCGGGCCTGAACACGCGGCCGATCGCCGTGGACAGTGAAGGCCTCAACCCGTCGCCCGCCGATTTCGCGGCGCCGCCGCCGCGGCTCATGCTCGTCACGCCTTCGCACCAATACCCGCTCGGCATGGTGATGAGCCTCGCGCGCCGCCGCATGCTGCTCGAGTACGCGCGTCAGCATCAGTGCTGGATCATCGAAGACGATTACGACAGCGAGTTCCGCTACGGCAGCCGCCCGCTCGCCTCCTTGCAGGGGCTCGATACGGCGGGGCAGGTGATTTACGTGGGGAGCTTCGGCAAGACGCTGTTTCCGGGCTTGCGCGTGGGCTATCTCGTCGCGCCGGAAGCGCTCGCGGAAAGCTTCGCGACCGCGAGCGCCGAGCTGTATCGCGAGGGGCAATTGCTGCAGCAGGCCGTGCTGGCCGAATTCATCGCCGAGGGGCACTTCACCTCGCATATCCGCAAGATGCGCGCGCTCTATGGCCAGCGTCGCCAGGTGCTGCTCGACGCCGTCACGCGCCGCTACGGCGATGCGTTGCCCGCCATGGGCGGCGACGCGGGCCTGCACGTCGTGATGCAGTTGCCCGAAGGCAGCGACGACCGCGCCGTGGCCGAAGCCGCGCTCGCGCGCAATATCGTGGTGCGGCCGCTTTCCGGGTACTACGCGTCGCGCGAGCGTGCGAATGCGGGCTTGCTGATCGGCTACGCGTGCGTGCCCGACGAGGAGATCGCGCCGGCCTTCGAAACGCTCGCCGAGGCGATCGATACGACCTTGCCGGCGTTTGCGTGAGCGGTCAAAGGCGAATCAACACCGCTCCGCACGTCACCAGCACGCACGCCACCATGCGCCGCGCCGTGAGCCTCTCGTTCATGAAGAGCCAGCCGATCAGCACGGCAAAGATCGACGAGAGTTCGCGCAGCGCGGAAACCATCGCGATAGGCAGAAACCGGAACGCCTCGATCACGAGGCAGTACGCCGTGAGCGCGAGTACGCCCGCGAGCATGCCGCGCGCGACCGCGGACTTCGAGGTGAACATCTGCGCCGCACCGCCGCGCAGCTTGCAGACCACGAGAAACTGCGGGACGTTCCAGAGCAGATACACCCACATGATGTAGCTGAGCGCATTGCCGGCGAGGCGCGCGCCGAGTCCGTCGATGACCGAGTACATCGCGATGAAAAGGCCCGTGAGCAGCGCATACGGCACGCTCTCGCCCGAAAAGCGCATGCCGCGCCGGAATGCGAGCGACATGATGCCGAGCGAGACGAGTGCAACGCCCGTTGCTGCGAACGCGTGCAGTCCCTCATGCGCGAATACGAGCGCGCCCGCGAATACGAGGAGCGGCGAGAGCCCGCGCGCGATCGGATAGATCTGCCCGAAGTCGCCGCTGCGATACGCGCGGATCAGCGTGAAGCAGTACGCGAACTCCAGCACCACCGAAGCGGCGATATACGGCCAGCTCGCCTGCGCGGGCAGCGGCAGCACGCACACGGCGATCGCGCTCACGACGATGTACGGGATCGAGAACATGCCGAGCAGCCAGAGGCGGTCGCCCGAAACATGAAGGAAGGCGTTCCAGCTCGCGTGCATGAGCGCCGAGAGCAGGACCAGCAGGACGACGAAACTGGCCATCGGGATCGTGAATCGCTTGAAAGAGGGGCGGGCCGTTGTGGCCGCAAGGAAGCGATTATTTCACCGAATGCGAATGATCGCCACAAATCGCCACAAATTGACAGAAAACGGGTGACGCGAGCCGTATTTGCCGGGTTTCTGTTTCGGCTCGCGCGGCGGGATGCGCAGAAAGAGGGAGGTGCGTCGAGACGGCGTCAGATCACGCGCGCGCGCAGTCGCGCGGAGATGAGATCGATGGCCGTGACCACGACGATCACCATGATGAGGACGGCACTGGTCTGCTGATAGTTGAACGAGCGGATTTCCTCATACAGCACGACGCCGATGCCGCCCGCGCCCACCATGCCCACCACCATCGCCGAGCGCACGTTCGACTCGAACCGGTAGAGCGCGTACGAGATCCACAGCGGCAGGACCTGGGGCAGCACGCCATAGATGATCTCGTCGAGCGGCGAGGCACCCGTGGCGCGCACGCCCTCGACGGGGCGCGGGTCGATGGCTTCCACGGCTTCGGCGAAGAGCTTCGCGAGCACGCCCGTGGTGTGGACCCACAAGGCGAGCACGCCCGCGAACGGGCCGAGCCCGACGGCCACGATGAACAGCATCGCGAACACCATCTCGTTGATGGCGCGGCAGGCATCCATCAAGCGGCGCACGGGATGCAGCACCCAGTTCGGCGCGAGATTGTGCGCCGACATCAGCCCGAACGGCACCGCGCAGACGATGGCGAGCGCCGTGCCCCATAGCGCGACTGCGAGCGTGACCCACATTTCGCCCACGTAGGTGCGCCATTCCGTGAAGTTCGGCGGGAAGAAGCCGCGTGCGAACGTGCCCATGTTCGCGGAATCGGAGAAGAGGTCGAGCGGGCGCATGTCGGCGCCGCGCCAGGCCACGCCCAGCAGCACGAACACGATGGCCCAGAGCACGAGCGAGGACCAACTGCGCTTGCCGGCCGCTGCCGCTGCCACCGGCGCGGGACGCGCCGCCGCTTGAGGAGCGGCGGCCGAAGCCGCGGGGGCGTTCCCCGTGGCTTCGCCCTGCGGAGCGACGCGTGAGCTGTCGAAATCCATCGCGCCCATTACTGCTTCGCAGGTGCGGCGAGCGCGCCGATCTTCGCGTCGATGGCCGCGAGCTGGCTCTTGCGGTCTTCGTCGGAGAGATGCGTGTCGGCGTTGATCTTCTCTTTCTGCTGGAACAGCGCGACCTGGCGGATCGGCAGCAGCTGCGCGTCGGTGGAGGGCGCGAAGCCGGCGAAGCCCGTGATGTCGGCCATGATCTTCTGCTCGCGCGGGTCGGTCTTCGCGTAGTGATAGAAGAAGTCGCGCAGCTTCTGCTTCGTCGCCTCAGGCAGGTCCTTGCGATAGACGAGCGGATCGGACGGGATGAGCGGCGAGGTCCACAGCACGCGAACCTGGGCGAAGCGCTCCGGGTTCTTCTTCTGGAGCGTGGCGAGCTCGATGGTGTTGTTGGTGGCGATATCCACCTTGTTGTTGACCACGGCGAGCAGATTCGCTTCGTGGCTCGACGGCAGCACCGTCTTGAAGTTCGACGCGTTCACCGAAACGCCGTGCTTTGCGAACAGGTAGTAGCCCGGAATCAGCGTGCCCGAGGTCGAATTGGGGTCGCCCCAGCCGAGCGTGAGATCCTTAGTATTCTTGAACACATCGTCAACCGACTTCACGCGGCTGTTCACGTTGGTGACGAGCACCGACTTGTAGCCTGCGTCGCCGTTCGCGTAGAGCACCTTCGCGAAGATTTCGCCGTTCGAGCGGTCCACGGCTTCCATGGCCGAAGCATTGCCGAAGTAGCCGAGCTGCACCTTGTTGAAGCGCATCGCTTCGATGATGCCCGAGTAGTCGGTGGCGAAGAACGCCTTCACGCTCAGGCCGGTCTGCTTGTTCAGGTCATCGATGAACGGTTGCCAGCGTTGCTTGAGCACCGCCGACGAGTCCGTCGAGATGATGCCGAAGTCGAGGTCTTCCGCGTGGGCGGCCGCGCTGCCGAGCGAGGCGAACGCGACGGCGCCGGCGGCGCACCAGGAGAGCATGGAGCGGAGCAGTTTCATGGGAGCGGTCTGTGGTGAGGGAAAAAGGAGTGGGTTGAGTTGGCTTGAAAAAAGGATGGCGTCGTCAGGCCGTGCGCGGTTGCGCGCCGAAGCGCCGGGCCGCCGACGGGGCGGCGTGGGGTTCGAGCAGTTCGCGCGCGGCGCTGCCATACAGCTGTTGCAGCAAGGCGGGCGTGAGCGAGGCGGAAGCGCCGTCGTACACCACGCGTCCATCGCGCAACGCAACGGTGCGCGGGCAATACTGCATGGCGATATCCACCTGATGCAGCGAGACGACCACCGTGAGGCCGTGTTCGCGGTTCAGCATGCGCAGCATGTCCATCACGCGGCGCGACGATTCGGGGTCGAGCGAGGCGATCGGCTCGTCGGCGAGAACGAGGCGCGCGCGCTGCACGAGCGCGCGTGCGAGCGCCGCGCGCTGCTGCTGGCCGCCCGAGAGATTCGCGGCGCGTTCCGTGGCCTTGTGCGCGATGCCCACTTCGCCGAGCGCAGCCAGCATGAGCTCGCGCTCGGCGCGCGGAAAGCGGCCCGTGAGGCGGCGCCACAGCGGCAGTCGCGAAAGCGCGCCGATCAGGACATTCGTTTCGACCGTGAGGCGATGCACGAGATTGAACTGCTGGAACACGAAGCCGATGTCGCGGCGAATGCGGCGCACTTCACGCACGATGCGTCCGTCCTGCTGAATAGGACGACCAAGAATCTCGATGCGCGAAGGCTGCGGGTCGGAAGCCGTGAAGCCCGCAATATGACGCAGCAATGTCGATTTGCCCGAGCCCGACGCGCCGATCAACGCGACCATCTCACCCTCGCCCACGCGCAGGTTGATTTCGTCGAGTGCTTTGCGGCCGCTGTCGAAGCTTTTCGAGAGGCGTTCGATGCGTATGGCGTCCATAACAATCCGTCGCTGTGTAGTCGAGGGCCCATTCTAGGAAGCGACTGTGACGGTTGAGTGAAGGCGTCGCGACATCTAGACGACTATATGTCTTGCGCGCTTGTGAGCGGAGCAATACATTGCGCGCGATGTGACAGGCACATGACGCCAAACATCTGTCATGCTCAATATCAAGGGAAGCAGCTATATTGTTGGGCAACGTACATGCTGTCCCTGGTTTCGCTGACTTATGGCTGACTCATTGTCGACATGGGCGGCGGGCACAAGGCAGTTGTAGACAATGCGGCCGCGCATCGCGGCCCTGATCCGGACGAGCGACGAAACCCGGCGCCATGCAGGCACTGAGCTTCCTACCTGACAGCTTCGCGGAATACGAGGACCTCAAGGAGATCCTCGATGCCGGCGCACGCTGGTTCGATATTCACAGCGCGGGCGAAATCGAGGTGCGGGGGCGCACGTTTTCGCTCTATGTGGCGGCGATCGGCTCGCGCGATCCGGCGGCGCCCGCCATCGGTTTCTTCGGCGGCATTCATGGGCTCGAGCGCATCGGCTCGCAACTGGTGCTCGATTACATGCGGGCACTGGTCGGGCGTCTCGCATGGGACGAACTGCTCATGCAGCAGCTCGAATCGGTACGCATCGTCTTCGCCCCGATCTTCAACCCTGGCGGCATGTGGCTC
>DATBXG010000604.1:0-2154 GCA_036514415.1 Paraburkholderia sp. | reverse complement strand
CCGAGCGAGGCCGGCGCGTTCAGGCGGATCGTGTTCGGGTTGCGCGAAATGAGCACGAGCACGACGATCGTCGCGACGTACGGCAGCATGGCGAGAAACTGAGTCGGCACCGGCACGCCCACGGCCTGCGCATAGAACTGCGCGCCCGTGACCGCGCCGAAGAGCAGCGCGCCGATCAGGAGGCGCCCCGGACGCCACGTCGCGAACACCACGAGCGCGAGCGCGATCCAGCCGCGCCCCGCCGTGATCTGCTCCTGCCACAAATGCAGCTGCACGACGGAGTAATAGCTGCCCGCGAGGCCGGCCATCGCGCCGCCGAAGGCCGTTGCGCCATAGCGCACGCCAATCACGGGAAAGCCCACCGAATGCGCGACCTGTGGCGACTCGCCCACCGAGCGCAGCACGAGTCCGGCGCGCGTGCGATAGAGGAACCATCCGACCACGGCGAACATGATGAACGCGAGGTAATCGACCGGCGTGAGGCTGAAGAACGCCTGCCCTACCACGGGCAGTTGCGAAAGCCCCGGAATCGGCCAGGCTGCGATGGTGGCCGACGTGGCGGCCGAGGTGTAGGGCTTGCCCACGTATGCCGAAAGCCCGACGCCGAAGATCGTGAGCGAGAGTCCCGTGGCAACCTGGTTGGCGAGCATCGTGAGCACGAGAAAGCCGAACAGCAACGCCATGACGACGCCCGCCGCCATACCCGCGAGCAGCCCGAGCCACGGACTGCCCGTGATGGTCGTGACCGCATAGCCCGTAACGGCGCCCATCAGCATCATCCCTTCCACGCCGAGATTGAGCACGCCCGACTTCTCGGTGACGAGCTCGCCCACGCCCGCGAACATGAGCGGGATAGCGGCGGTGACGGCGCTCGAGGCGAGCGAGCTGGCTTGCTGGATATCCATGTCGTATGGCCCGTTTCGTTTTTCTCTGGATTGCGCTGATCAGTTCGCGGCCGCGACCGGATGGCGGCGGCGCACGCGATAGTTCACGAAGAGGTCCGCACCGAGCAGGCAGAACAGCAGCAGGCCCTGGAACACGCCCGAAAGCGCCTGCGGCAATTGCAGCGAGGTCTGCACGGCTTCGCCGCCCAGATAGAGCAGCGCCATCAAGAGGCTCGCGAGCACGATGCCGACCGGATGCAGCCGCCCCACGAACACGACGATGATCGCCGTGAAGCCGTAGCCCGGCGACCATGTCGCCTGAAGCTGGCCGATGGGACCGGCAATCTCGCCCATCCCCGCGAGCCCCGCGAGACCGCCGGAAAGCAGGAGCGAGGTCCAGATCGTCTTTTTCTCCGAGAAGCCCGCGTAGCGCGCGGCGAGCGGCGCGAGCCCGCCCACGCTCATGCGGTAGCCCGCAAAGCTGCGGCGCATGAAGAGCCACACGAGCGGAATGGCTGCGAGCGTGAGGAAGATCGATGCGTTCAGGCGCGTGCCGCGCAGCCAGTGGATGCGCCAGTCGCCGCCGAAGGTTGGATAGAGCGCGTCGCCGCTGAACATTTCGGAGAGCGGAAAGTTCATGCCGTTCGGATCGCGCCACGGGCCGCTCACGAGCCAGATCAGCAATTGCGTGGCGACGTAGGTGAGCATCAGGCTCGTGAGAATCTCGTTGGTGTTGAAGCGGCTCTTGAGCCAGGCGGGAATTGCCGCCCAGGCCATGCCGCCCAGCACACCCGCGAACATCATCAGGAACAGGATCCACCAACCCGTCGATTGATCGAAGTAGATCGCCACGCCGCTCGCCGCGATGCCGCCCAGCACCATCTGCCCTTCCGCGCCGATGTTCCACACGTTGGCGCGGTAGCCCGCCGCGAGGCCCAGCGCGATCAGGCATAGGGGCGAGGCCTTGAGCAACAGTTCGGACCAGCCGTTGATGGTCGAAAGCGGCTCGATGAAGAACGCGTGCATCGCCTGCAGGGGATCGCGGCCCACGAGGCCGAAGATCAGGAAGCCGATAGCGAGCGTCAGCAGCGCCGCGATCAGCGGCACGGCGATGCGCACCGTGCGTGACGGCGTCGTGCGGGCTTCGAGTCGGTACGGGAGGATCATGGTGATGAGGTCGGTGGTCGGTCTCGGGTGGTTGCTTGCGTGCGCCGCGTGTCGTCGTGGGTCGCTCCTGCGGCTCGCGCCTCAGGCGTTCGCTACGGTCTGC
>DATBXG010000603.1:0-3462 GCA_036514415.1 Paraburkholderia sp. | reverse complement strand
CAGCGAGGCGCTCACGCCGCTGCCCGCATGGACGGCCGAAGTGCTGCCAAGCCGCGCGCAACGCAGCGCGTGGACACCCGACGAGCGTCGCGAGGCACAGCGCCAGCGCGGTGCTCGCTACGATGAACTGCGCGCGTGGTGGCTGCGCGAAATGCTCGTCACGCCTTCGCCGCTCACCGAGCGCATGACGCTCTTCTGGCACAACCACTTCACCTCGGGAGAGGACAAGGTCCCGGAGCCACAGTTGATGGCCGCGCAAAACGCACTCTTGCGGCGCAATGCGCTCGGCAGCTTCGCAACGATGCTGCACGCCGTCGCGAAGGATCCGGCGATGCTGCAGTACCTCGATGGCGCGGGCAATCGCAAGGGCCGGCCCAACGAGAATTTCGCGCGCGAGGTGATGGAGTTGTTCACGCTGGGCGAAGGGCAGTATTCGCAGCGCGACGTTGCCGAAGCGGTGCGCGCCTATACGGGCTGGACGCTCGATCCCGACACCCTGGCGTTCGTCTCGCGCGCCGACTGGCACGACGACGGCGAGAAGACCGTGCTCGGACAAAGCGGTGCATTCGACGGCGACCAGTTGCTCGACATCCTGCTCGCGCAGCCGCAAACTGCCCGTTACGTGAGCGCGAAGCTGTGGCGCGAGTTCATCTGCGGCACGCCGGACGATGCGCAACTCGCAAGCGTCGCCGCGCGCTTTCGCGCAAGCGGCTACGACATCGGCGCGGCGCTGGACGCACTGCTCATGACGCCCGCATTCTGGGACGATCGTAACCGGGGCGTGCTCGTGAGCTCGCCGGTGGAGTTCATCGTCGGCACGATGCGGTGCTTCGACGTGGCGTATGGCGACACGCTGCCATTCGCGCGCCGCTCGGCCGCATTGGGCGAGAATCTGTTCTATCCGCCGAACGTGAAGGGCTGGCCGGGCGGGGCGTCGTGGATCAATAGCTCGACGCTGCTCGAGCGCAAGCAGTTCGTCGAGCAGCTGTTTCGCGCGACAGAAGCGAGGCGGCCGCATCCTGCTGCTGCGCCGACGAAGATCGCGGCAAGCATGTCGCAAGACGCGCAAAACATGCAGAGCGCGCCGAACGCAATGCGGCGCGACGCCTTGCAAGGCGGCATGCGCTTCGATCTGGATGGCTGGCTCGCGCGCTTCGGCCTCACCGCCGATGCGACGCCCGGACTTTCAGCGCAGTTGCAGATGCAGCATGCCGTGCTGCCGCTCGCGCCTGTCGATGCGATCGCGGCGGGAAGCAGTGCGGGCGCATATCTCCAGGCACTGCTGATGGATCCGGTGTATCAGTTGAAGTGAAGCATGCAGATGAACAGCGGAACTAGCGGCGCCAATGTGCGCTGCCGCACTGACGAGCGAGGCAGGCCATGAGGCGACGCGACTTTCTTGCAGCCGGTGCCAGGGCCACCGTGGCGATGGCGGGTTCGGCGCTGTGGCTGCCCGGCGCCACGCGCGCGCAAGACACGGCGTTCATCCGTCCGGGCGTCGCGAACGGCTACGGGAACCTGCTGATACTCGTCGAACTCAAGGGCGGCAATGACGGCCTCAACACGGTCGTGCCTTTCGCCGATCCGCTCTACTACAGCTATCGGCAAACCATCGGGGTGGCGCGCGCGCAGGCAATCCAGCTCGACGAGCGCACGGCGCTGCATCCCGCGCTCGCGCCGCTCATGCCGATGTGGCGCGCACACGAACTCGCGATCGTGCAGGGCGTGAGCTACGCACAGCCGAACCTCTCGCACTTTCGCTCGATCGAGATCTGGGACACGGCTTCGCGCTCCGATCAATATCTGCGCGAGGGCTGGCTCACGCGCGCGTTCGCAAGCGACCCGGTGCCGGGCGGCTTCGCCGCCGACGCGCTCGTGCTCGGCAGCGCCGAGATGGGGCCGCTCTCGAACGGCGCGCGCGCCATCGCGCTCGTGAATCCGGCGCAGTTCGCGCGCGTCTCGCGCCTCGTCACGCCGGTCTCGCTCAAGGAACGCAACCCCGCGCTCGCGCATATCCTCGACGTCGAAAACGACATCGTGCATGCCGCCGACGAACTGCGCCCGCGCGCGGGCAACTACGCGTTGAAGACGGCATTCCCGGCGGGGGCGTTCGGCGCATCGATCAAAACGGCCATGCAGGCGCTCGCCTCGGCGGACACGCCGCAGGGCGCGCCGGTGCCGGGGCGCGGTGTTGCGGCGATTCGACTGACGCTCAACGGCTTCGATACGCACCAGAATCAGCTGCAGCGTCACGCCGACTTGCTGCGCCAGTTTGCGGCGGGCATGGTGGCGATGCGTTCGGCGCTCGTGGAGCTCGGGCGCTGGGACCGCACACTCATCGTGACGTATGCGGAATTCGGGCGGCGCGTGCGCGAGAATCAAAGCCGCGGCACCGATCACGGCACGGCGTCGGCGCATTTCGTCGCGGGCGGGCGGGTAGCGGGCGGGCTTTATGGGCAGGCGCCGCAGCTCGCGCGCCTCGACGGCAACGGCAACCTGCCAGTGGGTGTCGACTTCAGGCAGATCTATGCGACCGTGCTTGGGTCATGGTGGGGGCTCGATGCGCAGGCCATATTGCAGCAGCGCTTCGAGGCGCTGCCGTTGCTGCGGGCGTAATGACGGTTCGAGGGCGCCTCGCGGACCCATCGAGGACAGCGCGGGTCAACCGCGGCGCGCGGCGCGCCAGGCAATCCAGAGCTTGCGGACAGGCGTGAGCACGATCTGCTGATGCAGAACCTGGTAGCCCTCGCGCTCGACTTCGTCGAGCAGCGCGAGTTCGAGCGCCGCGAGCGCACGCAAGGTGCGCTGGTCGCGCCGCGCCGAAGCCGGAATCGCGTCGAGCGCGGCATGGACCGCCTCGCGCGCGCGCGAAGTCTGGAACTGCATCAGCTCCGTGAACTCCGCGCTGTAGCGCCGGTTGATGAGATCGGCGGCGGTGACGTTGTAGCGCTGCAATTCGTCGATGGGCACGTAGATCCGCCCATGGCGCGCGTCGTTGCCGATTTCCGGCACGAACTGCGCGAGCATCAGCGCGTCGCCGAGCGGTGCGGCCCAGCGTGCAGCGTCCTGCCGGTCCTCGTCGGTGCGCGCGCTGAGTTGCGCGACGAGCGAGGCGAACGTGCCGCCCACGCCCTGCATATAGCGGCGCAGGTTCGGCAGATCGAGATACCGTGCCTGCTCGAAGTCCATCTCGAAGCCGGCGAGCAGCGCTTGCAGATCGGGATAGACGGCACTTGCATCGCCGAGATGCTCGGCAAGGGCCTGCGTGACCGGATGCGCGGGTTTGCCCGCAGCGAGCGCGGCCAGTTCCTTTTGCCACCAGGCGAGCTTCGTGCGACCGACGGTGGGATCGCTCGTTTCTTTCGCGGTTTCCTCTAGCTCGCGGCGCAGCGCGAAGAGGGCGGTCAAGAGCGGTTGTCGCGCAGCGCGGGCCTGACGCAGCGCATAGTAAGTGCTCGAACC
>DATBXG010000602.1:0-2017 GCA_036514415.1 Paraburkholderia sp. | reverse complement strand
TCGGCCAGGCCGATGTCCTCCCACGCCATGCGCACGATACGCCGCGCGAGATAACGCGGATCGGCGCCGCCGTCGAGCATGCGGCAGAACCAGTAGAGCGCGCCGTCCGGGTTGCTGCCGCGCACCGACTTGTGCAGCGCGCTGATCTGGTCGTAGAAGGCGTCGCCGCCCTTGTCGAAGCGGCGCAGGTTCTCGGCGAGCGCGCTGCCGAGCAGTTCGCCGTCGATCTCGTTCTTCTTCTGCTGCGCGGCCGCGCGCGCGACGATTTCGAGGTTGTTCAGGAGCTTGCGGCCGTCGCCGTCGGCGGAACCGATCAGCGCCTTTTTCGCTTCGTCCGTGAACGTGAGGCCGCCCAGCTCCTCGCTCGCGCGGGCGAGCAGATCGCCCTGCTCTTCGTCGTCGAGGCTCTTGAGCACGTAGACCGCCGCGCGGGAGAGCAATGCGCTGTTCACCTCGAACGACGGATTCTCCGTCGTCGCGCCGATGAACACGAAGAGTCCCGACTCCACGTGCGGCAGGAAGGCGTCTTGCTGGCTCTTGTTGAAGCGATGGACCTCGTCGACGAACACGAGCGTCTGGTGCCCGCGCGCGCGATGCAGTTGCGCCTGCTCCACCGCCTCGCGGATATCCTTCACGCCCGAGAGCACCGCGGAAAGCGCGATGAATTCGGCGTGGAAGGCGTCGGCCATGAGGCGCGCGAGCGTGGTCTTGCCGACGCCCGGCGGCCCCCAGAGGATCATCGAATGCGCTTCGCCGGACTCGAAGGCGACGCGCAGCGGCTTGTTGGGCCCAAGCAGATGCTTCTGGCCGATGACCTCGTCGATGGAGCGCGGGCGCAGCCGCTCGGCGAGCGGGACGTTGGCACGGGTTTCTTCAAACATGACGTTTTCGCGATAATGACGGCTTTCCGGCGGATGGCGCGCTGACATGGATTCGGGGACGGAGTCCCGGCTTCCCCGCAAGACGGCCCGCCGCACTGGATGCAGTCGTGCATTATGACAGCGAGAGCCGCGGCGCGAGACGCGGGCTCCGCCGCCCGGGCTGACGGAACAAGACAAAACACACGATATAGAGGAAAGCGTTCCACATGACTCAAGATTCGCACGCCGGCGAGGCCGGCTCCACTTACGCGCCGAACGTGCCCGTGCCCGACGCGCGCCGCCAGTTCCGCACCGGCGACGCCTTCGCGTTGTGGTTCTCGCTCGGCATCGGCCTGCTGGTGGCGCAGGCGGGCGCGCTGCTCGTGCCCGGCCTCTCGCTGCCGCACGCGCTCACGGCCATCGTCATCGGCAGCGTGATCGGCGTCGTGCTGCTCGCGCTCGCGGGCGTGATCGGCACGGACACTGGCCTCGCCGCCATGTCGTCGCTGCGCCCGACGCTCGGCATCCGTGGCGTCTCGGTTCCGGCCGTCATCAACATGGTGCAGCTCGTCGGCTGGGGCTCGTTCGAGATCATCGTGATGCGCGATTCCGCCGATGCGCTCGCCAGGCAAGCCCTCGGCTTTTCGATGCCGCTCATCTGGACCGTGATCTTCGGCACGCTGGCGACGCTGCTCGCCGTGAGCGGCCCGCTCTCGTTCGTGCGCCGCTTCCTGCGCACGTGGGGCATCTGGCTGCTGCTCGCGGGCGCGGGCTGGCTCACGTGGAGCCTGCTCGTGAAGCACGATCTCGGCGCGCTGATGCGCCGCCCCGGCACGGGCGACATGCCGTTTGGCAGCGCCATCGACCTCGTGGTGGCGATGCCGCTCTCGTGGCTGCCGCTCATCGCCGACTACACGCGCTTCGGGCGCAAAGCGGGCGAGACCTTCCGCGGCACGCTGTTCGGCTATGGCATAGCGAACCTCTGGTTCTACGCGCTCGGCGCGATCTACGGCCTGGCCGCGGGCGGCGGCGACGCGCTCCTCACCACGGCGCTCGCCCAGGCCGGCGGCGGCTTTGCGCTGCTGCTCGTGCTCATCGATGAAATCGACAACGCGTTCGCCGATATCCACTCGGCCGCGGTCTCGACCGGCACGTTC
>DATBXG010000601.1:0-2234 GCA_036514415.1 Paraburkholderia sp. | reverse complement strand
TGGGACGCGTTTCCGGGCCGCCGGCCCATGGACGGCGGCCGCAACGGCTCGCCGTTCGGCAATCGCATCGATCCGTTCACGCACCGCCTGAGCTTTCATCCAGGCATGGATCTGGTCGCGCCGACCGGCACCCCCATTCTTGCCGCCGCGGGTGGCCGCGTGATCTTCGCGGGTCCGAAGGCGGGCTACGGCAACGCGGTGGAGATCGACCACGGCAACGGCTTCGTCACGCGTTATGGCCACGCTTCGAAGATCGACGTGCGGGTGGGCCAGATCGTGCTGCCGCAGGAACACATCGCGGACGTGGGCTCGACCGGCCGCTCGACCGGCCCGCATCTGCACTTCGAAGTGCTCGTGAACGGGCAGCCCGTCAATCCGGCCAACTATCTCGCACTGTTCGCGGCGCCGATCGATGGCTGATACGCGACGCACCGCGCGCGTGCATACGCATGCCGATCGCGCTTATGAACTGCTACCGGTCCGCTCGCGCGCGCGGCGCGTGGGCGGCGTGGTGCTGTGGGCCGCGCTTGCCGCGGCGGCCGGCGCGGGCGTCACGGCCTGGCTGCTCGAGCCGCACGGCGAGGTGAGCTGTCCCGTGGTTGCGCCCGACGCATTGAGCCGCGAACTGAGCAACACGCAATTGCGGCTCGAGCAGGAGCGCGCCGCGCGGGCCATGCTCCAGTCCACGGCGGACGGCGCGCAGGCCGCCGTCGCGAAGCTGCAGGCCGAACTGCTGTTCCTGCGGAACCACGGCGCCGGTTCGCGGTGATGCGCTGCGCGCGCCATCCCTCTTTTTCGTCATCTACATCTCACGAGAGCTTTCCATGTTCCGCAACAAGAAGAAGCCGCAGCCCCGCATCGAGCAAACCAAGCTGGCGACGCTGATCGCGCAGGACATCACGATCACGGGCGACCTCGAATACACCGACGGGCTGCGTCTCGACGGCCGCGTGCGCGGCAATGTCGCGAGCAAGGCGGGCGCGAAGACGCTGCTCGTGTTGAGCGAGCGCGGCGCGATCGAGGGCAACGTGCACGGTTACGACATCGTGGTGAACGGGCGTATACAGGGCGACGTGTTCGCGGATCACTTCGTCGAACTGCAGGCGAACGCGCACGTGGTCGGCAACATCTACTACCAGCAACTGCAGATGGACTGCGGGGCTTCGGTGGACGGCAAGCTCGCGAGGCGCGACCCCGGCGCCCCCGGCGAAACGCCGGGCCTGCTGCTCGACGCGCCCGAAATCGAGGTGCTGCCGCGTGAGTAAGCGCACGCCGATGCCCGATCCCGGTTACACTGCCCGACATGCCACGTAACCCGCTCCGTCACGATCTGCCGAATGTCACCGCCGCCCTGCGCGCGGTGTCGCCGCTCGCGCAGGCCTCGTCGGTGTGGGTGAAAGCCAAAGCCAAAAAACAGCCGCTCATCTGACCGGAGTCTGCTGTTCCGTCAGATGTTGCGATGGAACAGCCAGTCGAAGGCGCCTTGCCTCCCGCGTAACTCCCGGCTTGCTTCCCTCCCGCGCACCGCTGAACGGACCTTCCATACGGTCGAGTTCAAGGGAAAGTCATGTCTGAGTTTTCGGGTATCTGGATTCCGCTCATCACGCCGTTCAACGCGGGCGCCGTCGATCACGCCGCGCTCGACGCGCTCGTGCGCCACTACGTGGAGGCCGGCGTGGCCGGCTTCGTCGCGCTCGGCACGACCGGCGAGCCCGCTGCGCTGAGCGACGAGGAAGCGGACGACGTCCTCGCCACCGTGCTGGCGTCGGCCGGCGGCCTGCCGGTCGTGGCGGGCGTGAGTGGCAATCACACGGCGGCCGTCTGCGAGCGTATCGCGGCGCTCAACGAGCAGCCCGTCGCGGGCGTGCTGGCGGCGGCGCCTTATTACATTCGCCCTTCGCAGGCCGGTGTGATCGGCCACTTCTCCGCGCTCGCGGACGCGAGCCGCAAGCCGCTGATCGTCTATGACATTCCCGCGCGCACGGGCGTGCGCATCGAACTGCCGAGCCTGCTCGAACTCGCCGCGCACGAGCGCATCGTCGCGGTGAAGGACTGCGGCGGTTCGCTCGACAAGACGCTCGCGCTGATCCTCGACGGCCGCTTGCAGGTGCTCTGCGGCGAGGACATCGAGATGTTCGGCGCGATGTGCGCGGGCGCGAGCGGCGCGATTGCGGCGTCGGCGCATTGGCGGCCGGAGCGTTTCGTGGGGATGGCGCGCGCGTTGCAGGAAGGGC
>DATBXG010000600.1:0-8357 GCA_036514415.1 Paraburkholderia sp. | reverse complement strand
CAGAAGGTGGTGATCGCGCGTGCGCTGATGACCACGCCAAAAGTCCTGCTGATGGACGAGCCGAGCCGCGGCATCGACGTCGGCGCGAAGGCGGACATTTTCAAGGTCATGCGCGACCTGGCCGGGCGCGGACTCGGCGTGCTGTTCGTGACGTCCGATCTGGAAGAGGTGATGGCCTTGTCGGACCGCATTCTCGTGATGTCGAACGGCCGCGTCACCGCCGAATTCGATGCCGCCGACGCGACCCAGGACGCGCTCGTCGCCGCTTCGGCAGTCGGGCACCGGACGGCTCATGGTGCACATTCTGCGCACGTGCAACCAGCGCCACGCGCTGCTGCCTGAACACGCGCTTTTAGCGATTCCAACGATTAGCCTGCATTCATCGGGAGAGCATTCATGTCGCTGGCCATCAAGAGCACGGCACCGGGAGCGAGCTTCAGCGAGGCGCCGCTGCTCCTGCTGCTGAAACTGCGCACGTTCATCGCGCTGTTCGCGGTCGTGGTCTTCTTCTCGTTCGCCGCGCACAACTTCCTGAGCATCGAGAACCTGCTCATCATGTCGCGGCACGTCGCGCTCAACGCCTTCCTCGCGATCGGCATGACGTTCGTGATCGTCGCGGGCGGCATCGACCTTTCGGTGGGCTCGGTCGTGGGCCTCTCGGGCATGGTGGCAGGCGGGCTCATCCTCAAGGGCATTCCCATCGGCAGCGAGTACACGCTGTTTCTGAGCGTGCCCGCCGTGATCGTCGTCGCGCTGCTCATGGGCGTGCTGGTGGGCGCGATCAACGGCCTGCTCATCACGCGCCTGAACGTGGCGCCGTTCATCGCGACGCTCGGCACGCTCTATATCGCGCGCGGCGCCGCCTTGCTGTCCTCGGGCGGCGAGACCTTCCCGAACCTCACGGGCAATCCCGCCTATGGCACGAGCGGCTTTCCCATTCTCGGCAGCGCGACGATACTCGGCATCCCGCTCACGGTGTGGCTGCTGGTGGTGGTGGGCGTGATCGCCGCATACATCGCCGCGCGCACGCCGCTTGGCCGGCAGATCTACGCAGTCGGCGCCAACGAGCGCGCCGCGCAGCTCTCCGGCGTGCGCGTGAACCGCGTGAAGATGTTCGTCTATATGTTTTCCGGTTTCTGCGCTGCGATCGTGGGGCTGATCATCTCGTCCGAACTGGTCGCCTCGCACCCGATGAGCGGCGAAACCTTCGAACTCAACGCGATCGCGGCCGCCGTGCTGGGCGGCACGTCGATGTCGGGCGGCCGCGGCAGGATCGGCGGCACCATCATTGGCGCGTTCGTGATCGGCATGCTTTCGGATGGGCTCGTCATGATGGGCGTGAGCTCGTTCTGGCAAACCGTGATCAAGGGCGTCGTGATCGTGGCGGCCGTGGTCGTCGACCAGATCCAGCGGCGCGTGCAGCAACGCTTCGCGCTGCAAAAGCAGGCCGCAACGGGGGCGTGACCGATGAACGAGGCACAGGCGCAATTCAAGGGCGCGTTGATCGGCTGCGGATTTTTTTCGCTCAATCATCTGCATGCGTGGCAGGACATCGCCGGCGCGCAGATCGTGGCGCTCTGCGACGCGAACCGGGCGCGTCTTCACGAGGTGGGCGAGCGCTTCGGCATCGAGCGGCGCTATACGGACGCGGCCGCGATGCTGCGCGAAGAGCGTCTCGATTTCGTCGATATCGCGACGACCGTGCCCAGTCATCGCGCGCTCGTGGAGCTTGCGGCAGCCGCCGGTGTCGCGACGATCTGCCAGAAGCCGTTTGCCGCCACGCTCGCGGACGCGCGCGCGATGGTCGAGGCCTGCCGCGAGGCGGGCGTGCCGCTGATGGTCCACGAGAACTTTCGCTGGCAAAGCGCGATTCAGGCCGTGGGAAGGGCGCTGCGCGAGGGAGCGATCGGCCGGCCGTTCTGGGGGCGCGTGTCGTTTCGTTCTGCGTACGATGTGTTCAGCGGTCAGCCCTATCTGGCAGAGGGCGAGCGTTTCATCGTCGAGGATCTCGGCATCCACGTTCTCGATATCGCGCGTTTTCTGTTTGGCGACGTGGCGCGCGTGAGCGCAACGACCGCGCGGGTGAATCCGTCGATTCGCGGCGAGGACGTCGCGACGATCCTGCTGACGCATGAAGACGGCGTGAGCAGCGTGGTGGATTGCAGCTACGCGACGCATCTGCCGCGCGAGCTTTTTCCGCAAACGCTGATCGAGGTCGATGGAGCAGAGGGAACATTGCGGCTCTTCGCCGACTACCAGTTGCAGATTCACACACGCACAGGCACGGAATTGCGCAACGTAGCGCCACGCGCGCTTTCGTGGACGAGCGAGCCGTGGGTGGCGATCCAGGGCAGCGTGTTCAGCATCCAGTCGCACTGGGTGGAGTGTCTGCGGCGAGGCGTGGAGCCGGCCACGAGCGGAAGCGACAATCTGCGCACGTTGGCGCTGGTGGAGGCCACGTATCTTTCGGCGCGCGAGGGACGCAGCGTCGTGCCCGGCGAGGTGGCGTCATGAGCGCGGGTACGAACGACGCGGTCTGCTACGGCACCGGGCAGCCGGTGCCACCGGCGCGCCGCCTCGAAGCGGGACCGTGGTCGGCGTGGCTGATCGACGGCGCGTTGCATGACATCCGCCATGAAGGCACCGAAGTCATACGCGCCGTGTCGTTTCTCGTGCGCGACAAGGACTGGGGCACGTGCCGCCCCGACATCGAGCACATCGATATCGAAGAGACGGCAGCCGGTTTTCATGTCGCCTATGAGGCGCGCTGTGCCAATCCGGACGGACATGCGCTCGGCTTCGTGCTCGCCATCGACGCCTCCAGCAATGGCCCGCTCTCGTTTCGTAGCGACGTCACGACGCATTCCGACTTTCTGGCGGCGCGCTGCGGGTTTTGCGTGCTGCATCCCATCGAGGGCGTAGCGGGCGCGCCCGCGCGCGTGGAGCACGGCGACGGCCGTCGCGAAAGCGCGGCGTTCCCGTTGTTGATCGATCCGTGGCAGCCATTCAAGGACATTGCGGCGATCGAGCACGAGCTGCCCAACGGATCTACGGTGCGCTGCACGTTCACGGGTGACGTGTTCGAGATGGAAGACCAGCGCAACTGGTCCGATGCGTCGTTCAAGACCTATTCGCGTCCGCTCGAATTGCTGTGGCCCTACACGCTGGAAGCGGGCGTGACGTTTGCCCAGACGGTGACGCTAGGCGTAAGCGGCGCGCGGCGTGCGCAGGACGCGGCGAGGGCGGCTGGCAACGCCCGCGTATCCCGCGCCATCAAGATCGGCGTCGGGCCGGGTCACACCGCGCGGCAGGAAGCCATGCCGGCGATCGGCGTGGCGATCGCAGCGCACGAGGCCGACGTGGCACTCGCGCATCTTTCGCTGCTCTCCGAACTCGGGCCGCAGCAATTGACGCTGAGCTTCGATCCGCTCGCGGGCGACGGCGTCGCTGCGCTTGGACGCTTCGCGCAATTGCAGCGCGAAAGCGGCGTGAACGCCGTGCTGGAGTTCGCGTTGCCGGGCGTCGAGGTGCCGCGCGCGGAACTCTCGCATCTCGCCGCGCAGATCGACCAGGCAGGGCTTGCCTTGACGGGCATCGTGGTGAGTCCCGCCGTGCATCGGCAGTCGAATCCGCCGGGCAGTGCGAGCCCGCCGTGCCCCGCGCTCGACGAGGTCTATCGCGAGGCGCGCAGTGCGTTCCCGAGTCTGCGCCTTGGCGGCGGCATGCTGAGCTATTTCACGGAGCTGAACCGAAAACGCCCGCCGCTCCACAGGGTCGATTGGGTCACGCACGCGACCTGTCCCATCGTGCACGCTGCCGATGACCGCAGCGTCATGCAGACGCTCGAAGCCATTCCCCACATCACGCGCTCGTGCCGCGCACTGATCGGCGAGCGGCCTTACGCGATCGGGCCGGTTTCGATCGGCATGCGGCAGAACCCGTACGGCTCGCGCGTCATGCCGAATCCCGCAGGCGAGCGCGTTGCCATGGCGGCTGACGACCCGCGCCAGCGCGCGCTGTTCGGCGCGGCCTGGCTCGCTGGTTACGCGGCGGCGCTCGAAGGCGCGGCAATCGAAACGCTCACGCTCGGCGCTCTGACCGGCCCTCGCGGCCTGGCCGACGTGGGGAGCGGAGCACCGGCCCGTTATCCGATTTTCGCTGTCGCAATGGCCCTGTCTCGCATGGCGGGTGCGTCGCGCTTGCGCGTTACGAGAAGCGGCGATGCCGCGAGAGTCGCGTGCCTCGCCGCGCGCCACGCGGACGGAACGATCGAACTCGTGCTGGCCAACCTGTCGGATGCGCCTCGCGAGGTCCAGTTCGAATTCGGTCAGGCGCTGCGCGCGACGTGTCTCGACGAATCCACGGTGGCCGGACTGCGTGAGCCGCACGCTCCGTGGAACCTGTTGTCGGGCGAGCCGCTGACCCTGCGCCCGTTTGCCTGCGTGATGGCGTCTTCGCGCCCGGCAGCGGGCTAGCGGCTTCAGCGGGTGTCGCGCCCAGGCGATTCGCTGTAGTCAGCGTGTCGGTGGAAATACCAGGTGTTGTCGTTCCGTCGTAATGGTCTACTCATCACACCAGCACATATGATCTGTTGTCCCAATAGCAGATCTCGCGGGAGCAAACGCATGCACGCCGTTCCAGGAACTGCCGAATCCGTTGTCG
The DNA here is from genome assembly GCA_036514415.1 of Paraburkholderia sp. Taxonomy (GTDB): domain Bacteria; phylum Pseudomonadota; class Gammaproteobacteria; order Burkholderiales; family Burkholderiaceae; genus Paraburkholderia. Next base: position 3,695 of record DATBXG010000600.1, on the reverse strand, counting down.
AACGCTCGACGATCCGCAAGGTCTCGCTGCGCCTCGTGCCCTTCGTCGCCTTGATGTTCTTCATCAACTTCCTCGACCGCACCGCCATCTCGTTTGCAGGCCCGAACGGCATGGCAAAAGACCTCGGTCTCGACGCGGCCCAGTTCGGCTTCGCGGCCGGCGTGTTCTTCATCGGCTACATCTTTCTCGAAGTGCCGAGCAACCTCGCGCTGCATCGCTACGGCGCGCGCCGCTGGCTCGCGCGCATCATGGTGACGTGGGGCGTGGTCGCGCTCCTGTTCGCGTGGGTCAACGGCGCGACCTCGCTCTACGTGCTGCGCTTCCTGCTGGGCGTGGCGGAGGCGGGCTTCTTCCCGGGCGCGATTCTCTTTCTCAGCAACTGGGTGCCGCAGCGTCACCGCAGCCATATCCTCGCGCTGTTCTATCTCGCGCAGCCGCTCACCATCGTGGTCGGCGCGCCGTTCGCGGCGCTGCTCATCGAGGCGCACGGGCTGTTCGGGCTGGCCGGATGGCGCGTGATGTTCATCGGCGTGGCCTTGCCCGCCATTCTCGTGGGCGTAATCGCATGGTTCTATCTGAGCGATCGCCCCTCGCAGGCGCGCTGGCTCACGCGTGACGAGCAGACCTGGCTCAGCGCGGAACTCGAAGCGGAGGCGCGCATGAAAGAGGAGGGCGCCGCGCGGCGCGGCGCGCATGCGGGCGCCGCCTTGCTGAGCCCGCGCGTGTGGATGTTTTCGCTGATGTACTTCGGCCTCGTCTATGGCCTCTATGCGCTCGCGTTCTTCCTGCCGACCATCATCGGCGGCTTCGAAGGGCAGTTCGGCACGCACTTCAACGTGTTCCAGAAGGGGCTCATCACGGCCATTCCGTATCTGCCCGCCGCCATCGTGCTCTTCGTCTGGAGCCGCGACGCCACGCGCCGAGGCGTGCGCGGCTGGCACGTCGGCATTCCCGCGCTGCTCGGCGCACTGAGCATTCCGCTCGCGCTTTACATGAAGTCGCCGGCCGCCAGCATCGCCGTCATCACGGTCACGGCGTGCGCGGTGTTCGCCGCGCTGCCGTGCTTCTGGACGTTGCCGGCCCGCTCGCTCTCGGGCGCAGGCGCCGCCGCCGGCATTGCGCTCATCAACACGGTCGGCAACCTCGCGGGCTTCGCCGCGCCGTACATGACGGGCGCCATGCGCGATGCGACCGGCTCCTACCACGCGCCGATGTTTGTCGTCGGCGCAGTGATGCTGCTCAGCGCCGTGCTCGCGCTGGCCTTTGCCCGCGAACCGCGCGCTGCACACGAGGGCGAGGGCGAGCGAGCACTCGCCGCGAACTGATCGGCACTGAACCCACGGACCTTGCAAGGAGGATGAGCATGAAAGAGAAGATTGCGTTGTTTGGCGCGGGCGGGAAGATGGGCTTTCGACTCTCGGGCAACCTGCAGAAGTCGGATTACCGCGTCGCGCACGTCGAAGTCGGCGAGGCGGGCCGCAAGCGCCTGAAGGACGAACTGAACATCGAGTGCGTGTCGGTCGAGGCGGCGCTCGACGGCGCCCAGGTCGTCATCCTTGCCGTGCCCGACACGCTGATCGGCAAGCTCAGCCACGAGATCTCGCCCATGCTGAAGGCCGGTACGATGGTGATGACGCTCGACGCTGCCGCGCCGTTCGCGGGCCATCTGCCCGACCGGCCCGATCTCACGTATTTCGTCGCGCATCCGTGCCATCCGCCGATCTTCAACTACGACACCGATCCGAACGCGCACCGCGACTTCTTCGGCGGCGCTTACGCGAAACAGTCGATCACGAGCGCGCTGATGCAGGGGCCGGACTCGGCGTTCGATCTCGGCGAAGACGTGGCGAAAACGATCTACGCGCCGATCCTGCGCTCGTACCGCCTGAGCGTGGAGCAGATGGCCATGCTCGAGCCCGGGCTGTCCGAAACGGTGTGCGCGACGCTGCTGTACGTGATGCGCGAAGCGATGGACGAGACCATCAAGCTCGGCGTGCCGAAAGAGGCCGCGCGCGATTTCCTGCTCGGCCACATGAACATCCTGAGCGCGGTGATCTTCAACGAGATTCCCGGCGCGTTCTCCGACGCCTGCAACAAGGCGATCGAATTCGGCAAGCCGCGCCTCATGCGCGACGACTGGAAGGGCGTGTTCGACCGCGCCGAGATTGCCGAGAGCATTCGCCGCATCACCTGAATCGAACCGGGAATGGCACCGTGACCGAACGCATTCATGCAACTTACTGGCTGGAAACCGGCGATGACCCGCGGCGGGCGGCGGACGTCATCGCCGGCGAGCAGTCGAGCGGCACTTTCGTCGCACTGCCAAACGAAACGCCCGAACTGAAGGCGCGCTCGGGCGCGCGGGTCGAGCGCCTCGACGTGCTCGAAACGGTGGACGCGCCGAGCCTGCCCGGCGGCATGCGCCCCGGCGCCGATGCACGCTACACACGCTGCACGCTCGAACTCTCGTGGCCGATCGGGAATTTCGGCGCGTCGTTGCCGAATCTGATGTCGACCGTTGCGGGCAATCTGTTCGAGCTGCGCCAGGTATCGGGCTTGAGGCTCACCGCGCTGCAACTGCCCGCGGCATTCGCGGCGGCCTATCCGGGGCCGGCGTTCGGCATCGAGGGCACGCGCCGTCTCACGGGCGTCGCGCACGGCCCGCTCATCGGCACGATCATCAAGCCGAGCGTGGGGCTCTCGCCCGAAGAGACCGCGCAGCAGGTGCGCGAGCTCGTGCAGGGCGGCATCGACTTTATCAAGGATGACGAACTACAGGCCGACGGCCCGCATTGTCCTTTCGACGAGCGCGTGAAGGCGGTGATGCGCGTGGTCAACGAGCACGCAGAGCGCACCGGCAAGAAAGCGATGGTCGCGTTCAATCTCACCGGCGACCTCGACCAGATGCGCCGCCGCCACGATCTCGTGCTCGCGCACGGCGGCACGTGCGTGATGGCCGTGCTCAATTCCGTAGGCATCGTGGGGCTGCATGAATTGCGGCGACATGCGCAGTTGCCAATCCACGCGCACCGCGCGGGCTGGGGCTACCTTTCGCGCAGCCCGGCGCTCGGCTGGGACTATGCGCCCTGGCAGATGATCTGGCGCCTCGCGGGCGCGGATCACATGCACGTGAACGGGCTGCGCAACAAGTTCAGCGAGCCCGACGACAGCGTGATCGCGGCGGCGCGCGCCGTGCTCGCGCCGGTGATGGCGAGCGCGCCGATGCCGGCCATGCCCGTCTTCAGCTCCGGGCAAACCGGCTTGCAGGCCGCCGACACGTACGCCGCGCTCGGTTGCGCGGATCTCATCCACACGGCGGGCGGCGGCATTTTTGGACACCCGCAGGGCGTGGCGGCGGGCGTCGATGCGTTGCGCGAAGCATGGTGCGCTGCAATCGAAGGTGTGGCGCTGGAGCAGCACGCGCAAAAGCACGCGTCCTTGCGTGCGGCGCTCGGCTTCTGGAAGTGAGCACGGTTATGGTTGAAACAGCACATGCGTCCCTGCCCGCGGGTCTGCTGCTCGCGTATTACGGCGACGATTTCACGGGTTCGACCGATGCGATGGAGGCCATGACGGCCGCAGGCATTCCCACCATCCTCTTTCTCGACACGCCAACGCCCGAGGCGCTCGCGCGTTTTCCCGAGGCGCGTTGTGTGGGCATTGCTGGATCGTCACGCGGGCGCAGCCCGGCGTGG
>DATBXG010000599.1:0-10470 GCA_036514415.1 Paraburkholderia sp. | reverse complement strand
CGCCCGCGCCGTGCTGTTGCGGCCCGACCGCTACGTGGCCGGCGTGGCGCACGATGAGGGCGAGCTGGACGCGCTGTTCGAACGCTCAGGCGTAGCGCGTATGCCGCAGCCGCGCGAGGCTGCCGCAGCTTGACCCGATTTGACCCGATCGCCGGGCGGCCCGCAGTCGCAAGGGCGGCCGCCCGGCCCGATGTGATCGAAGCATGATCGAAGCATTCTCGAAGTGCAGGCGCAGGACGCAGATCCGCCAACCCAACCACACGCGCCGCCATACCCATCATCAAGGAGAGCAAATGGAGACGACACCCTCCCTGCCAGCGTCGCCCGCCGCCGCGCCTGGCCTGACCCGCGCCCAATGGAAGATGATCCTGATCGCGAGTCTGGGCGGCTCGCTGGAGTTCTACGACTTCGTCATTTACGGCTTTTTCGCGCACGCCATCGCCGCGCAATTCTTCCCGGCCGGCGATCCGCTCGTGAGCATGCTGCTCACGTTCTCGGTGCTCGCCATCGGCTATATCACCCGGCCGCTTGGCGGCATCGTGCTCAGCAGCCTCGGCGACCGCGTGGGCCGGCGGCCCGTGTTCGTGGGCTCGATCGTCGTGGTCACGCTGGCGACGATCGGCATCGGTCTGTTGCCCAATTACGCGCACTGGGGCATCGCAGCGCCCATCGCGCTGATCGGCCTGCGCGTGCTGCAAGGCTTTTGCGTGGGCGGAGAAATGCCCGGCGCGATCACCTACGCGGTGGAGGCGGCGCCGCGTCGCGCGGGTTTCGCGGCGGGCGTGATCGTCTGCGCGATCAATACGGGCGTGATGCTCGCGACGATCGTGAACCTCGTGGTGCAGTCCGCACTCACGCCCGCCAATGCCGCGAGCTACGGCTGGCGCATTGCCTTCCTCGTGGGCGGCCTCTGCGGGATCGTTTCGTATCTGCTGCGCCGCAATCTCGACGAGTCGCCCGAATTCAGGCAGATGCAGGGCGCTGTGGTGAAGCAGCCGTTTCGCGAGACGTTGCGCCATCATCGCGGCGCGGTGGTGCACGGCGCACTCTCGGTTGCGGTGATGGCGGGCTTCAACGGCGTGCTCTACGGTCACATGCCCGCGTATCTGGTCGAGACGCTGCACTATGCGCCGCGCGACGCCGCGATTGCGCAGAACGCGTATCTGCTCGTGAGCTCGGCGGGGCTGCTCGCCGCGGCCTGGGCGGGCGATTTCGTGCCGCGCCGCTACCTGCTGCGTCTTTCGTGCGTGCTGCTCGCTGCGCTCGCCTGGCCGTTCTACACGGCGCTCGCGGCGCACAGCGTGAACGTCGTCGTGCTGTTCGTGCTCGCCGCGCTGGTGTTCTCGCTCGCGAGCGGCACGTGGGCCGCCGTGCTTGCCGATCTGTTTCCGGTGCAGGTGCGCTTTAGCGGCATTGCGCTCGCGTACAACGTTTCGGTTGTCGTGTTCAGCGGCTTTGCGCCGCTCCTGTGCGCGGCCTTCGTGCGGATGAGCGGATCGACCGCCGCGCCTGCGTGGTACGTGATCGGCTCGGCGTCGATCGCCCTCGTGGCGAACCTCGGGCTGCACGCGTCGGCGCGGGCCCGCGTTGATCGCCCGGCCGCGGCGGCAGGTTAGGCAGTCGACGTCGATTTCGACCGGGCTGGCTTCTTCGCTGTGTCTTACTTCGGCGCAACGTCGATGTCGCCGAAGTATTTGCGCGCGAGCGACGTGACCGTGCCATTGGCCTGGAGCTGCTCGATGGCGGCGTTCAGGCTCTGACGCAAGGCGTCGTCGCCCTTGCGAATGCCGAAGGCCACGCCGCTGCCGAGAATCTTGTCGTCGCGCACCGCCTCGCCGACGAAGGCGAAGCCTTTTCCTTCGGGTAGCGAAAGAAATCCTTTCTGCCCCGCGGGTGCGAGCACGAGCGTCGCGTCGAGACGACCCGCGCCAAGGTCGGCGTAAATCTGGTTCTGGTCCTGGTAGGGCACGACGGTCACGCCGGCCGGCTCCCAATGCACTTTCGCGTACGTCTCCTGAATCGACGACTGCAGCACGCCCACGCGCTTGCCCTTGAGCGACGCGGCGGTGGCCACGAGGCCGCTGTCGCTGCGTGCGATCAGACGGCTCGGCACGCGGTAGATCACGGTGGTGAAATCGATGGCCTCGCGGCGCTTTTCGGTGGCATTCATGGCCGAATTGATGGCGTCGAACTTGCGTCCCTGCAGTGCCGGAATCAATCCATCGAACGAGGTTTCGACCCATTTGCAGGTCATCTGCGCTTTGGCGCACACGGCGTTGCCGATGTCGATGTCGAAGCCTTGCAGGGTGCCGTCCGATGCCTTGGTTTCGAACGGCGGGTACTGCGCCTCGACGCCGAAGCGCAATACTTTCGCATCCGCGAACGCCGATGCCGGGACGAGCACGCCGTACACGCATGCCAGCGCGAAAAGCGCCTTGAGTCGCTTCATGGGAAATCTCCTTGCCGTGTGGTTTGTTTGTGTTTCGAATGCGGGTGACGCGTCGTACGTCACGCTGTGCTTCAGATCGCGCAAAGGCGGCGCGCGCCTTCGAGCAATGTTTCGTCATCCTTGGCAAAGCTCAGGCGGATCACGCCTTCATCGGTGCCGTCGGTGTAGAACGCCGAAAGCGGAATCGTCGCCACGCGGGCGTCGCGAATGAGCCGCAGCACGAAGTCGCTGTCGCGCTCGTCGGAGAAAGACCGGAAGCGCGCGAGCATGAAGAAGCTGCCTTCGCTCGGCAGCAACTCGAAACGCGAAGCTTCCAGCGCGCGCGCGAGCAGGTCGCGCTTGTGCTGGTAGAACGCCGAAAGGCCGAGATAGCTCTGCGGTTCGGCGAGCGCCTGCGCGAACGCGTATTGCATGGGCGTATCGGCGGAAAACACCATGAACTGGTGGACCTTGCGGATCTCGTCCATCAGCGCGGCAGGAGCCAGGCAGTAGCCCACGCGCCAGCCCGTGACGTGATACGACTTGCCGAACGACGAGACGATCACGCTGCGCCCGGCTAGCTCGCGGTAGCGCGCCATGCTCCGGTGCGGCGCGCCGTCGAACACCACGTGCTCGTACACCTCGTCGGAAAGAATGACGATATCGGTGTTGCGCGTGAGCGCGGCGAGACGCGCGATGTCGTTCTCGCCGAAGATGGTGGCCGTGGGGTTGTGCGGCGTGTTCACGATGATCATGCGCGTACGCGGCGTGATGGCCGCGCTCACCGCGTCCCAGTCCACCCGGAAATGCGGCTGCGCGAGCTTGATCGCCACGGGCTTTGCGCCTTGCAGGCGCACGATGGGCGCATAGCTGTCGAACGCGGGTTCGAAGTAGATCACTTCGTCGCCGGGATGCACGAGCGCGCTGATAGTGGAGTACAGGCCCTCGCTCGCGCTTGCGAGCACCGTCACTTCGCTCGCCGGGTCGTAGTGCGCGCCGTGGAGCGTTTCGAACTTTGCCGCAAGGGCTTCGCGCAATGCGCCGAGGCCCGCCATGGGTGCGTACTGGTTGTGGCCCGCGCGCATGGCGGCGGCCACGTCTTCCACGAGCTTCGCGCTCGGGTCGAAATTCGGCGCGCCTTGCGAGAGGTTCAGCGCCTGATGTTCGGCGGCTAGCTGGCCGATCACCGTGAAAATCGTCGTGCCTACATCGGGCAGCTTCGAGCGGGCCTGAGCGGCGCTCTGCATGGTCGGTCTCCCTTCGGGCGGCGCGCGGCCGCATGGCTTACGGGCGCGAGGTTAGAGCACGACTGGACGTCGAGCCTCGCGCTGAGCGGCCCATTACGCCGAAAGAGCGGCCCGCGTGCAATCGATTAATTCTCATGCCCGCCATGCGCAGCCCTCATGACGGCGCGCGATGATGACTGCGCGCTAGGGCTGCGTGCGGTCACGCTCCATCCACTCGCTGAACAACTGCACCTTCTGCTGCTGGGCCACGCACTCGGGGTAGACGAAATAGTAGCGCGAGCCCGTTGGCACAGCGAGATCGAACGGCATGACGAGGCGTCTTGCCTCGACGTCCTCGCGCACGAGCGTGCGGTCGGTGATGGCGACGCCGAAGCCCTGCATGGCCGCCGTGGCCGCGAGGTCGAGCGATTCGAACGTGGGGCCGAGATTGGCGTCGACCTTGTTCGCGCCGGCGCGCGCGAGCCACAGGCGCCAGTCGGCGTGGTCGCGCGTGGGGTGCAGCAAGGTCTGATGGGCGAGGTCGTCGGCCTCGGCGAGCGGGCGGCGCGAGAGCACCTCGGGCGTGCAGACGGGCGTGAGGTATTCGTCGAAGAGCGGCACGGCGTGCACGTCGGCGCCGGGCGACGAGCCGTAGATGATCGCCGCGTCGAAGGGCTCCGCCTGGAAGTCGACTTCGTGCCCCCATGTGGTCGTGATCTGGATCTGCAGGTCGGGGTGTTCGTTCTGGAAGCGCATGATGCGCGGCAGCATCCAGCGCATCACGCAGGTCGGGACCTTGAGCGCCAGTTCGGTGCGCTGGCGCGTGAGGCGTTGCGAGGCTTCCTCGATGCGGCCGAACCCGTCGCGCACGGCCGGCAGCAACTGCTCGCCTTCGGCGGTGAGCGTGAGGCCCCTGGGCGAGCGGCGAAAGAGCGGCAGGCCGTAGTACTGCTCGAGCGCGAGAATTTGCCGGCTCACGGCGCCTTGCGTGAGGCAAAGGTGCTCGGCTGCGCGCGTGAAACTGCCGTAGCGGGCAACCGTTTCGAAGATCTGCAGGGCGTTGAGCGGGGGAAGGCGTCTCATGGCGGTCGTTGGGCGGACGCTCGCGTGCGCGCATCCGGCGGGAATCGAGCCGCCATGATACGACGGCCGCTGTCCGCCTCGGCCGCTCGCGCCGCCTGGGGGCTGCGCGATAGCGGCGACGGTGGCGACGCGCACCGCGTCGATCGTTGCGACCTCACCGACTCCGGCTCGGCCGGCCACGTGGCGCATGCGCCGGAAATAATTTCGTCCTGCCCCTTTCGGATTGCTTCGACTTGCCGTTAACCCGTATGCCTCGGCGCGGGCTAGTGCAATCACAAGAGCAAGACGAAAAGACAGTGGCAACGAGAATCATCGAAGGAGCGGCGGTGCGGGTCGCTACAAGGGTACAAGCGGGGTTGCAAGCGGGGACGCAGGCGCCTATCGCAGACCGCATGTGCGCAGACGTTGAAGCGTCGGCGCCGGCCGGCGCCGCGCGCTCGGCGCGTGCCGCTGCGCGCGAAGGCCGCCCGGCGGCGCTGCGCGTGCTCATCAAGCTGCGCGAGCACAAGTCCAGGCTGGTTCTGCTGGCCGTCGCGGCGGGCTGCGTCATCACGTTCGCGTCCTGGCTGGAAGACCAGCTCCGGCCCGCGCTCGAGGCGCGCGAACTCAACGAGCGCAACGAGCAAGCTGCCGAGGAACTGCGCGAGCGTTACGCGCCCTGCCTGCCCAGTGCGGGCCACAGCCACACTTCGTGGTGCGGCGCCGTGACGATTGCGCCACCTCCGCCGCGCCCCGTCACGCCGCTGCCGCTGATCGCAGGTGCGCCCGCGGCGTTCTGCACGACCAACGGCAGCCCGTCCTGCTGAGACTTCCTTTTCGATGTCGAGCGCGGCGAGGAGACGACCTGCTTTCAGGTGGCCGTGCACTGTGACGGGCCGTTGACGGATGCGGCGCGTGAGATCGTGCGCGTGGCCGTCGCGCAATCGCCGGTGGCACGGACGTTGGGGAAGACAGTGCGGGTGGAGTTCAAGGAGCTAGATGGAGGTGCGTGAGGCCCATCACCCCGGCGTCATCCCTCCAGCCCCTCGCACGTCTCGAACAACAGCCCCCGCGCCCATTGATGCCCCGGCGCGCGATGCGTGCGCTCGTGCCAGGCGAGCGTCTTGGTGAACCCCGGTATCTCGAGCGGCGGCTCGACGACGGCGAGCCCATTTGCGCCGTTTGCGTCATTCGCGCCCTTCACGAGCCGCGACGGCACGACCGCGATCAGATCGCTCGTGAGCAGAATATCGGGCAGCACGAGAAAGCTGTTCACCGACACGGTCACGCGCCGCGAGCGCCCCACGCGCGCCAGCGCCTCGTCCGTCACGCCGCTCAGGCTTCCCCCCGCATACGACACCAGCGCGTGATCGAGCGCGCAAAAGCGCTCCAGCGTGAGCCGCCTTGCGGCGGCGGGGTGGTCCGCGCGCATGACGCACACATAGCGCTCGTCGAAGAGGCGCCGAGCGTGCAGGTCGACGGGCGTTGTCTCCGGCGTGATCAGGGCCATATCCACGTCGCCGCTTTCGAGCTGCGCCTGCAAGCGCTCGTGCTGCACCGGCACGATCACGGCGCGCACGCCGGGCGCCGCTTCCCGCAGCCGCGCAAGAAAGGGGACGACGACCGCGCGCAGCGCATAGTCGGTGGAGGCGAGGGTGAGCGTCATCCCGGCTTCTCGGGGATCGAAAGCCCGCGGCTGCAGCATCTGCTCGATTTCACTCAGCACCTGCTTGAGCGGCGCGGCCAGTTCCAGCGCGCGCTCGGTCGGCACGATGCCACGTTGCGAGCGTACAAAAAGCGGATCGCCGAAACTCTCACGCAGACGCGTCAGCATCGCGCTCACCGCTGGCTGCGTGAGCGACAGGCGCTGTGCGGCGCGCGTGACGTTGCGTTCATCGAGCAAGGCGTCGAGCGCCCTCAAGAGGTTCAGATCGAGCATTTTGATATCAACACGGTTTATGACCGAAATAATGAGCCGCGATTGGATTTATTTCAGCATAGCCCGCATGATTTCTCGTGTCCACCGCACCTAAACCGACAGCATCGAAAGGTAACGAACATGAACGAGATTTTCTGGCCCGAAGACTATCTGCCCGGCACCACCGACAACTTCTGCTCCAATGAGGTCATCGTCGCGGGACTTTCCACCGCCGACGTCTGGCCGCTCCTGAGCGACGCGACCGTGTGGCCGAGCTATTACAGCAATTCCGCCGATGTCGGCTTCCACGACGGCAAGGGCCCCGAGCTGAGCGCCGGCGCGCGCTTTCACTTCTCGACCTTCGGTTTTCCGGTCCAGGCAAAAGTCACCGAATACGTGCCGCCGGCCGCGGGCCAGCCGGCTCGCGTGGCATGGCACGGCTGGGCCGAGGGCGATGCCGAAACGCGCCTGGACGTGATTCACGCGTGGCTCATCGAGGACCTTTCCGGCGGCCGCGTGCGCGTGCTCACGCAGGAGTCGCAGAAGGGCAAGCCCGCCGTGGCGCTCGCGAAAACGCGCCCGAACCCGATGATCAACGGGCACCAGGACTGGCTCGACGGCCTCGTTGGCGCCGCGCGCAAGGCGAAGGGAGAACGGCAATGAAGGCCGCCGTGGTGCGTGCGCCGGGTGGTCTCGATCGCATCGAGATTCGCGACATTGCCGAGCCGGGCGCGCCCGGCGCTGGCGAGATCCGCGTGGAGCTTCATGCCACGTCGCTCAATTTTCACGATCTGCTGGTGGCCAATGGCGCGATCCCCACGGCGGACGCTCGCGTGCTGATGTCGGATGGGGCCGGCATCGTCTCGGCGGTCGGCGCGGGCGTGCCGGAGTTCAAGCGCGGCGATCACGTGGTGTCCTGCTTCTTTCCGCAATGGGCGGACGGCTTGCCCTGGCAGGCCGTGGGCAACTTCGCGCAGACGCCCGGTGACGGCGCGGACGGCTTCGCGACCTTGCACGCCGTGCGTCCGGCGAGCGCCTTCACGCTCGCGCCGCGCGGCTGGACGCACGCCGAGGCGGCCACGATCACGACGGCGGGCCTCACGGCGTGGCGCGCGCTGGTGGCCGACGGCGGCCTCAAGGCCGGCGACACGGTGTTGACGCTGGGCACGGGCGGAGTGTCGATCGCGGCCGCGCAGATCGCGCGGATGATGGGCGCCTCGGTCATCGTTACGTCATCGTCGGACGAGAAGCTTGCGCGAGCAAAAGCGCTGGGCGCCGACCAGGTGGTCAACTACCGGCAGCATGAGAGGTGGGGCGCGCTCGTGCGCGACATGACGGGCGGGAAGGGCGTGGATCATGTGATCGAAGTGGGCGGGCCGGGCACGCTCGCGCAGTCGATCGACGCGGTGCGCGTGGGCGGCCATATCGCGCTGATCGGCGTGCTGACCGGACGCGAAGGCACGGTGCCGACCTCCGTGCTCATGGCGAAGCAGGCGCGTCTGCAAGGCCTGATCGTCGGCAGCCGCCGCCAGCAGCAGGAGTATGTCGCGGCGCTCGATCAGGCCGGCATTCGTCCGGTGCTGGACCGCACGTTCGGGCTCGACGAGCTTGCCGATGCGTTTGCCCATCAGCAGGCCGGGGCGCACTTCGGCAAGGTCTGCGCGGCGTGGTGAAGTCAGCGGCGCTTTCGTGGCGTCGCGGTGTTGAACGCGACGACATTGATTCGCGATGCGAATTAATCTGGAGCGTTTCTCCTCCTTGCTTTACGACGCATCACGGCGTTATATAAACAGTACGTGCACGGCAAATCCGTCAGCAAATTCGACAACAACAAGAGCCGGGTACGTTCCATGTCCAGGAGCCCCACCATGCCGCTTTCCCGTCGTCGTTTCATGATCATTGCCGCCTCCGTGGCTTCCACGGCGGTGCTCTCCAACGAATCGCACGCCGACGCGCCGGTGCTCTCCGAGAGCGACCCGACCGCCGTGGCGCTCGGCTACCGAGCCGACGCGAGCCAGGTCGACAAGGCGAAGTTCCCGCGTTTTCAGGCGGGGCAGACCTGCGCGAATTGCCAGCTGTTTCAGGGTAAGCCCGGCGCCCCGAATGGGCCGTGCACGATCTATGGCGGCAAGATCGTCGATGCAAAAGGCTGGTGCAGCGCCTATGTGAAGAAAGCCTGAGCCTTGACTCGGGGTTTGCGGCCAAAGGCTTCCCGTTACTACCCTTTGGCCTTCACGAGCGTGTCTCGAGCCGCTTTTCGTGTGACCCTTTGGCGGTGCTAGCGCGAACATGGCGCTGTCGCGCGGGGCGACCGGTCTTGCGCCGCGCGGACGGACGCTGGCTCGTGCTCATGACTTCTCCCAGTAAGCCGAAACGGCTTCAGGCGTGACGCCCGGCCATCACGCCGCCGTCCACGGGCAGCACGGTGCCGGTGATCCACGAAGCATGCGGCGAGGCGAGGAACAGCATCGCCTCGGCGACGTCGGCAGGCTGGCCGTTGCGCCCGAGCGGATGAAACGCATTGAACGCCGGCAGCGTCTTGCTGACTTCGTCTTCCGTCATGAAGGTGCGATAGACCGGCGTTTCCACGACGCCCGGCGCGACGGTATTGATGCGGATATTCGAGGACGCAAGCTCGATGGCGAGATTGCGCGTGAGTGCATGCACGCCCGCATTCGCCGCGGAATACGCGGCGGAAGGCGTCGCGCCGATGGCTTGCAGCGCCCAGAGCGAGCCCGTCTGCACGATCGCGCCGCCGCCGCGCGCCAGCATGGCCTTCGCGGCGGCCTGCGCCATGAAGAACTTGCCTTTGAGGATCGTGTCGAGAAAGCCGTCGTATTCGGCTTCGGTCACGTCGAGGAAAGCTTTGGGCCGGAAGATGCCGGCGTTGTTGATGAGAATGTCGACGCCGCCGAACGCCTGGGTTGCCAACTCGACCAGCGCGCCCGCGGTGGCGGGCAGCGCGACGTCGCCGGCATGAAAGCGCACGTTCGCGCCTGAAGCGTCGATCTGCGCGGCCGCTTCGCGCAACTTCGCCACATCGCGCCCGCCGATGACGACACGCGCGCCGCCCTCCACGAGACGCGCGGCGACCTCCTTGCCAATGCCCGAGCCGCCGCCGGTGACGATGGCGACCTTGGCCGAAAAATCAAAAGAAAAACTATTGTTCATGACGAGCGCCTCGAAGAGAGTGAATTGGGGTGGAATTGGTGGAAAGAGATGCTTTTTGCGCCTTGGTTATGCCATCCATTCTGTTCGACTCACGACGCGGCCACAAATCAGATATTCTGTCTGCCATCGATAGAAAATCTTGAGATCATGACGACGCCGGTCTACCTCAACGCCATGCGCGCATTCGAAGCGAGCGCGCGGCATCAGAGTTTTTCCGCCGCGGCGGCCGAGCTGAACGTGACGCCTGCCGCCGTCGGCCAGCTTGTGCGCAGTCTCGAAGACTGGCTCGGCACGCCCTTGTTCGTACGCGGCAGCGGCGGCAGGGCGCGACTGGTGGTGACGGAAGTGGCCGAGCGCGCGCTGCCCGACATCCGCGCGGGTTTCGATCGTTTGAGCCTGGGGCTGGAACGCCTGAAGGAAGGATCGGCGAACGGCGTGCTGACGGTCACGGTGAGCCCGGCGTTCGCTGCCAAATGGCTTTTGCCGCGCATCGACCGTTTTCAGGCCGCGTGGCCGGACACTGACGTGCGTCTGGACACGAGCCTGAAACTGCTCGACTTCGTTGCGCAGGGCGTCGATATCGGCGTGCGTTATGGGGCCGGCGCGTGGCCGGGGCTCGCCGCCGAAAAGCTCATGGACGAGGAGATCTATCCCGTCTGCACACC
>DATBXG010000598.1:0-5837 GCA_036514415.1 Paraburkholderia sp. | reverse complement strand
CAGACGCTCGTCGAGCGCATGGCCGCCGAACTCGGCATGTCGCTCGACTGAGCGTCGCGGCCCCGTCGTTCACCCGACGCGAACCCATGGATGCCGCCGCTTCCGCCACCGGGCGCCTGCGGCAGATCCGCGACCTGCCGTGCCCGCGCGGCCTGCCGCTCATCGGCAACCTGCATCAGCTCAATGCGCCGAAGCTGCACCGCGTGCTGGAGGACTGGGCCACGGAGCTTGGCACGCCGTACCGCTTCCAGATCTGCCGCATGCCGGTCACGGTCTGGAGCGACGCCGAACTGAGCCAGAGCGTGATGCGCGAGCGGCCGCACCGTTATCGGCGTTACGCGTCGCTCGAACCCGTGCTCGCCGAGATCGGCTGCAATGGCGTGTTCTCGGCCGAGGGCGCGGCGTGGGAGCCGCAGCGCCGGCTCGTCATGCAGGCGCTTTCCATACCGCACATCCGTGCGTTCTATCCCACGCTGCAAGCGATCACGGCGCGCCTGCACGCGCGCTGGCAATGCGCGGCCGCGCGCGGCGAGGTGGTCGAGATGACCGACGACCTCAAGCGCTACACCGTCGACGTGACGAGCGCGCTCGCATTCGGCGAGGACCCGCGCACGCTCGAACAGGAGCGCGGCGTGATTCAGGAGCATCTCGCGCAGATCTTTCCGACGCTCATGCATCGCGTGAACGCGCCGTTTCCGTACTGGCGCTACGTGCGGTTGCCGCGCGACCGCCGCACGGACCGCGCGCTCGGCGAGGTTCATCGCACGATACGCGGGATGATGGCGCGCTCGCGCGAACGCATGCGCGACGACCCTGCCGATGCGCCGCGCCATCTGCTCGAAGCGATGCTCGCGCTGCGCGACGCGCCGGGCTCGGAGGTCAGCGACGACATCATCGCCGCCAATGTGCTCACGTTGCTGCTGGCGGGCGAGGACACCACGGCCAACGCGCTGGCGTGGTCGCTCTACTATCTGTGCGCCGACGAACCGCTGCAGCAGCGCCTCGCCAATGAAGCGCGCGCGGTGCTGGGCGCACAGGCGGTGTGCCCCGACTATGGTCTCGTGAAGGATCTCGACCTTTTCGAGGCCGTGTGCAACGAAACGCTACGCTTGCGGCCGGTGGCCGCGATCATGGCATTCGAGCCGACCGCGAACGTGCAGGTGGGCGGCGTCGCGCTGCCCGCGGGCTCGAAGATGTTCTTCCTCACGCGCCCGCCCATGCTCGATGCGCGCCACTACTCGCAGCCCGGGCGCTTCGATCCCGACCGCTGGCTGCGCGGCCATACACCCGCCGATGCGCGCATGCACGACCCGCGCGCCTGGGTGCAGTTCGGCGCGGGCCCGCGCGTGTGCCCGGGGCGGCACCTGGCCGCCATGGAAATGCGGCTCGTGCTCTCGATGCTGATGAATCGCTTCAAGGTGAAGCTTGCCGCCGATCCCGCGACGATCGAAGAAATCACGGCGTTCGCGATGGTGCCGAACCGTATGCCTGTGCGGCTCGAATTGCGCGTTGCGTGACCATGTCGTGCACTCGCGCGCGCCCAATTCCGCAAGAAGAGCGTGAAGGCCGGCATGCACGGCGTGCTCATGCGTCGCATCGTCGTGCGACAGGCCGGACGCTGACGCCTCAGCCTTGCGTGATGAAGGTGTGCAGGTGGGTGTTGAAGAGGTCGGGGTGCGTGCCGTTCATGCCGTGCGTGGCGCCCTTGATCGTGACGCGCCGTGCAAACTCGATCCATTGTTCCAGCGCTTCGACGTTGTTGCGGAACATGAGCGGGCTGCGCTGACCGTCGATGAGCAGCGTGCGGCACTTGATCTCGCCGGCCGCGCGCGGCGCGTACGGCGGCAGCGGGTCCTGCAACTGCTTGGGCAGCGTCGTGGCGTTGGCGATGGCCATCTGGCGAAAGCCCGCCGAGCTTTTTTTCCAGGCGCCCGGCACGCTCACGGAGTCCACGAACAACTCGAGACCCGCTTCGACTTCGCCGCCGTGGATGAGGTCGGCCGCGCGCGTGCGCAGCGCGTTGGTCGCCGGAGGCAGCGCGGCCTCGTCGTCGTCCACGCGCGAGAGCGGGCCGCCCGGGTCGGCGAGCACCAGCGAGCGCACGAGGCGCGGATAGCGCCGCGCGAGATGCCAGGCCACGCAGCCGCCGCGCGAATGGCCCACGAGGTGCACCGATTCGAGGCCCAGCGCGGCGATGAAATCGGCCAGCTCGGTGACGTGGCTCTCCCAGCCGAAGTCGCCCTGAATGCAGGCGTCGGCCGCCGGCCAGTAGTGGCTCAGGCTCGGCGCGATACAGCGGAAATGGTCCGAAAGGCCGTTCAGCTGCGGCATCCAGTAACGATAGTCGCAGAGCGATCCGTGGACGAACAGCAGCGGCTCGCCTTCCCCGCGCTCGAGAAACGGCAGGGCAATGCCCGAGTGCAGCGTGGCGTACGACAGGTCGGGCGCGGCAAGTAGCGAGGGATCGATGCGTTGGTTCAAGGAGGGGCTCCGAGCGTATGAGCGTCACTTTGCCGCAAGCGCACGATTAAGGGAAACTCAATAATCTGAAGGAACCGATAAGATTTTCTGATTCAAAAAAGGGGCGTAACGCGGCGAGCCTTGTCGGGCGGCGTTGCAAGCTTTCAATGGTGAAAGTAATCAGGCGTGCCAGCGGTGCTTGCGCCGTTGCGCACGGTGGTCGGCATTGCGCACTGCAGGCGGTCGGAGGAGGGCGCCAGGCCGTCAATCCGCTTCTACCGTGCTTTGCTGCGCAATATGAGCGGGCTTTTCCATGGCGATCCGCTTTGTGAGCCATTGCGTGAGCATGGCGAGCGCAGCGGCTTCGGCAAACGCCGCCCACGCGGGCTGCAAGGGCAGCGAGAACGCGAGGGAAAGGCAAAACGCGGCGAACGAGAAACGCCCGAGCACCATGCCGCGCACGAGCGAGACGACGAAGGCCGCGCCGTGCGCGCGCTGCGACGACACGCAAAGAATCGTGCCGAGCAGCGGGAACACGGCGAGCAGGCCGCTCCACGAAGCGCCCACGCGGCCCGAAATCGACGTCACCGCGACCGTGAGCGCGGCGCCGGCGGCCATCCGCCCGAGCAGGTCGGCGCGCGTGAGCGGCGCACCGGCGGCAACGGCGGCGCTGCGCGGCAAGAACGATTGACCGAAGCACACCGCTGCGAGCGCAACGAAAGCGGACGCCACGGGCGTTGCGGGCAGATGCGAGAGCCCGAATGCGCTGACGAGCCACGCGGCGAGGCCCGCGGCGAGCGCGATGGGCCAGGCATGGGCGCGGCATGTCCACGCATAGGCGAAGTTGAAGGCCTCCGAAGCGAGGATGGCCGAGAGCGAGAGCAGCGCGGCGTGCGCACCGAATGCGGGGCCGTGCGCGAGCACGAGCAGGAAAAGAATCGGCCCCGCGACGACGGGCAGGCCGGCGAGCCATCCTGCAACGGCGGGGCCCCACAATTTGCCCGACATCGAAACGATCAACAGGAAAAGCGGAACGAGCGTGAGCTTGAGCGCAAGCATGGCGGCGGCGGGCGATCTTAAAGGCGAATGGTAGCAGGCGGCTCACTGGTTCGTCCGGGATGCCAGCGATCCTGACGTCGCCCCGAAAGGCGCGGCGGATTTCGAAGGGCAGATGGGAAGCGGCGCACGCCGCCCTGTGCGCCCGGTTAATCAGTCATCCTGACTAGTTGCAGCCGTTCATGCGATTCCTGCTACGCGTGCGAGCCCTGAAGAACGATCCCAGGGCGACGTTCGCCGCGGCGCTCGAGCCGATCCTGGTCCGCCGTCGAACGCCGCGTTGCGCGTCAGAACGCGCTGCGATAGGCGAACAGCCCCGGCAAGCCGCCCGTCATGACGAAGAGGACGTTCTCGCCGCGCGCATGGCGTCCCGAGCGCGCAGCTTGCACGAGACCGGCGAACGCCTTGCCGCCATAAACAGGGTCGAGCAGCAGGCCCTCTTTCGAAGCCACGAGCCGCACGGCTTCGCGCATCGCGTCGGTTGGCATGCCGTAGCCCTCGCCGAGCTGCGATTCGTCGATGGCGATCGAGCGGCTGTCGATGCGCAGCGCGGGATCGATCAGCGCCAGGGTCCTGGTGGCTTTTTCGAGTGTCGCGGCATGCGCCTGCTCCGCCTTCGAATAGACGGTGTACGCCTGCACGAGGCCCGGGTCGATGCCCAGCGCCGCGAAACCGGCGGCGAGCCCCGCATGCATGCCGCCGCTGCCGTTGGGCACGACGATGCGCGCGAAGCTCAAGCCCTGCGCATGCGCTTGCGTCATGATCTCGGCCGCGCAGGCCGCATAGCCGAGACAACCCACCGGGCTAGAGCCGCCCAGCGGGCACACATACACCTTGCGGCCCTGGGCGCGCAGTTCGTCGGCACGCGCCTGCGCGAATTCGAGTGCATTGGCCGTGCCGGGCAGGTCGTGCACGCGGGCGCCGAGCAGGTCGTCGAGCAGGATGTTGCCGTTCTCGAGATACTCGCGGTCCTCGCGCGGCACGGCCCGCGTGAGCACCAGTTCGCACTGCAGGCCCGCTTGTGCGGCCGCTGCCGCCGTCAAGCGCGCATGGTTCGACTGGCGCGCGCCCACCGTGATGATCGTGTCCGCGCCCGCAGCCCGTGCCTCGCCCACGAGAAACTCCAGCTTGCGCAGCTTGTTGCCGCCGCCGCCCAGGCCGTTCAGATCGTCGCGTTTGACATAGACATTTACGCCCCCAAGTTCGGCGCTTAGCCTGGGCAACGGCTGGATGGGCGTGGGCCCTTCCAGCAGCGGGTGGCGGGCATGCTTCGAGAGGTCGATCGAATATCTGGACGCGGAATTCGACTGAGCATTCGGTACGGTAGTCATCGGGGTCTCGCGGTTTCGCGGTTTCGAAATGGGGGCTGCGTTCGTGATGGGCACGCGTCGCATGATAACCAGGGACATGCTTGAACGATGCGCAATGCCTCAGGGTTCTCACGTCCACGTTAATCCGCATTGCGTCGCAGCAAGATCGTTTTTAGACTGATTCTCATCCAGGCAATCGTCCAAGACGATATTCCCACCACGGGAGGCTTCATATGAACATATTGCAATCGCCGAGCCGGCCATCGAGTCCGCGGCTGCACGTATTCGAGCAGGAAGGCGGGTGGCATTGGGGTATTACCATCGAGCGTTCGGCGGGTGGCGGATTCAAGGTCATCGCTTACAGCGAGAAAACATTCCGCGCCGAAAACGAAGCACAATCCGACGGCGATCGCGCTCTCGTCAATCTCGCCGAAATGGCTTGAGCCGCGCCTCGCGCGGCTCTGAAATCGCGGCATCTCCTTCTCGCATCGTTCAATCTTAGCGGCCCGCATGCCTGCGGTGCGCCAGCTTCGACGTTTCTTTTCGTCTGCTCGTTTTATTTTTTCGCCAGCATTTGCCTGCAAGCGGGCAGGCCTCGCCTTGCGCAAATCAGCTCGTAAATGGCAATCGGCATTCGCCGTCACGGCGATTACCGCGCGTGACTCGCACGCCGTCGAACGGCGGGGAGAAAGGGGCGACCAACTGTCTCACCGGCCGATCGCCAGACGTTTGCTAAAAATCAGCGCATGCACTGAGGCGCCCCGGTATCCTGGAATTTTGCACGCATGCGCCGTTCTGGCGCGCTTCGCATCTTCTTCATGACCTCATCCGCGCCACACAGCCCGCCAACGCTCTCCCCCGATCTGCAACCTGATCTTTACCCACAATTTGGGGTCACTCGTTTTGCCTGAAGATGCGATACATTTCGGTGATTTCGTGCAGGGTGAGAAAGCCGCGCCACATGACGGTTGGCCCTGGTGGGCGATCATGTTTGCGCGCGAGATAGCCACC
>DATBXG010000597.1:0-5847 GCA_036514415.1 Paraburkholderia sp. | reverse complement strand
GGCGCGATGCACATCGCCGCGAATGCGGCACGAAGGGTCAAGCGGCGGATCTTGCTGGTCATGCTCCTGTCTCCTCAGGTGTGGTTGTTGCATATCGCTGCAACTGCGGAAAAAAGCGATCAGTGGCCGAAGGCCTCGACTTCGACATGCCTGCCGAGCAGGAACGCGTCCGCCACGAGGCGCAGCGGGCGCACGTCCACGTCGTCGGTGCCGTGGGCGATGAGCCAGTGGAAGCGCTCGTAGAGCGCGGCGTATTCGCGCTCGGCTTCGAGCGCGACCGGCTCGCCGCAACAAGCGAGGCGCTTGCCGCCTTCGGCGATCGAAAGCAGGCCATCGGTGGTTTCCACGTCGATTTCCCATTGCTCGACGGGGCCGTGGCGCCAGTCGAACTCGGCGCGCACGGGCACGCCGTCGGTGTCGATGCAGTCGAGTTCCGCGGCGATCGGCGTGGAGCAGTCGCCCGGCACGTGCAGCGTCGCGCCCTGCAACAGCACTTCGCGCGGCAGGATGCGCGTGACGATGGAAAGCGCATTGATGCCCGGATCGAACACGCCAAGGCCGCCCGGTTCCCAGATCCATTGCTGGCCCGGATGCCAGCGGCGCACGTCTTCCTTCCAGCGCACGTGCACGGCACGAATGGTGCGTTCGGCGAGCCATGCGCGCGCGGGCTCGACGGCGCTCGCGCAGCGCGAATGCCACGTGGCGAACAACGTGCGGCCCCGCTTTTGCGCGAGTTCGCGCAGCGCCTCGACCTCGCTCACGCTCGCGCCCGGTGGCTTTTCGAGCATGACGTGCTTGCCCGCTTCGAGCGCGGCGCGCGCCTGCGCGTAGCGCACCTGCGGCGGCGCGCACAGCGACACGGCGTCGAGGTCGGACTCGGCGGCCAGCAGCGCGCCGATGTCCTTGTAGTTGCGCACGCTTTCCACCTCTGCGTTGCGGCTCGCGCTCGCCACCAGTTCGAAGCCGGAATTGCCCGCGATGGCGGGCAGGTGCTGGTCGCGTGCAATCTTGCCTACGCCGACGATGCCCAAGGTATAGGACGCTTTCATGACGTTTCTCCGCCCCTGCGTTTTCACGGAATCAGGGAGATTTTTTTATTCTGGATGACGAACGATTCACTTGCCCCAGCGCAGCACGAGCGGATCGAGGCGGCGCGCAATGTCGATCAGCTCGGCGCGCGTCGCGGGATGCATCGCGGGCAGCGGATGGCGCGGCAGTTCGCAGTCGATCACGCCGCCTTCCTTCATCAGCGACTTGCACGCGAGCAGGCCCGCCTGGCGGTTCTCGTGATTGATGAGCGGCAGCCACTTCTGGTAGAGCGCGAATGCGTCGTCCGTGCGGCCTTCGCGGTGGGCTTCGATGATCGGGCGAATGCCGTCAGGGAAGCCGCCGCCCGTCATCGAACCCGTTGCGCCCGCGCTCAGGTCCGCCAGCAGCGTGATGCCTTCCTCGCCGTCCCACGGGCCTTCGGCCGCTTCGCCCGCGAGCTTGATCAGCTCGCGCAGCTTGTTCGCCGCGCCCGGCGTTTCGATCTTGAAGTACGAAACCTGCTCGATCTCGCGCGCCATGCGCGCGAGGAACGCGGCGCTGAGCACGGTGCCGCTCGCGGGCGCGTCCTGGATCATGATGGGAATGTCGATGGCGTCGGACACGCGCGCGTAGAAGTCGTAGATCTGCTGCTCGGGCACGCGGAAGGTCGCGCCGTGATACGGCGGCATGAGCATGACCATCGCCGCGCCCTGCTCCTGCGCACGCTTGCTGCGCGCGGCGGCCACGGTCGTGCCGTAGTGCGTGGTCGTCACGATCACGGGCACGCGGCCCGCCACGTGCTCGAGTACGGTGCGCGTGATGCTCTCGCGTTCGTCGTCGGAGAGCGAGAACTGCTCCGAAAAGTTCGCGAGTATGCACAGGCCGTCCGAGCCCGCGTCGATCATGAAATCGACAGCGCGCTTCTGGCTTGCCAGATCCAGCTCGCCGGTTTCGGTGAACGTGGTCGGCACGACGGGGAAAATGCCCCGGTAGCGGGGCGTACGGCTCGTAGTCATGTCTTCAGTCCTGCTTGAGAAAGGGTGTCGGGCCGAGCCTTCACGATTCGCTCGCCGCGCGCTCCAGGTGCGTGCTTACCGCGCCGGACGGCGTGCGCAGCACCGCGCGCACGACGAACGTCACGAGCACCGCGAACACCAGCGTGGCCGCGAGAAAGTAAAGCCCGGCCGCCAGGCTGCCCGTTGCGTCCTTGATGAGCCCGATGCCATAAGGGCCGAGATAGCCGCCGAGATTCGCGAGCGAGTTGATCGTCGCGATCCCCACGGCCGCGCTCGCGCCGGTGAGGAACTCGCCGGGCAGCGCCCAGACCACGGCCTGAATCGAGTAGATCGAGAAAGCGGTCAGGCAGATGAACAGCAGTTGCAGCGCCGGCGCGTGGAACCACGCGCTCGCGGCCATCGTCAGCGCGGCGACGCCCGAGACCACGGCGATGTGGCCATAGCGTTCGCGATGCTTGTCCGAATGGCGCGGCACGATCAGCAGGCCCACTACCGCGAACAGATACGGCACTGCGGAAAGCAGGCCCGCCGTGGAATCGCTCACGCCGAACGCCTTGATAATGGTAGGCAACCAGAGCGACAAACCATAGATGCACAGCGGAAACGGCAGGAACAGCAGCGCAAGCAGCAGCACGCGGCGGTCCTTGAGCGCGCTGAACGGGTTGCGATGCGTGTCGAGCTGGTAGGCGCGCTGGTCGGCGGTGAGTTCGCGCTCGATCCAGCGGCGCTCGGTGTCGTCGAGCCAGCGCGCATGCGCGGGCGACTCGGGCAGCAGGCGCAGCGTGGGAATGCACAGCAGCACGGCGGGCAGGCCGCTCACGACGAAGAGCGTCTGCCAGTTCGACATGCCGAAAAAGCCGTGCGTTTCGAGCAGCGCGCCCGCGATCGGGCCCGTGACGATGCCCGCGATGGGCTGCGCGAGCACCAGAAGCCCGATCATGCGGGCGCGGTGGCGCATGGGAAACCAGTGCGTGAGGAAATACAGAATGCCGGGATAGAGCCCGGCCTCCGCCGCGCCCAGCAGAAAGCGCAGCGCGTAGAAGCTCTTCGGGCCGCTCACGAGCGCCATCGCCATCGTGATCGCGCCCCACGTGAACAGGATGCGCGCGAACCACACGCGCGCGCCGAAGCGCGCGAGCGCGAGATTGCCCGGCACTTCGCAGAGAAAGTAGCCGATGAAAAAGAGGCCCGCGCCGAGGCCGTAGGCTGCGTCGGAGAGGCCCACGGCGGCGTTCATGTGCAGCTTTGCGAAGCCGACCACGGTGCGGTCGACATAGGCGACCACGTAGATCAACGCGAGAAAAGGCAGAAGCCGGCGCGCGATATGGCCGACGATCTGCTTTTCCTCGCTGCCGATGGCCGCACCAGTGGCGAGGCTATCGTGTTGCAGCACCTGCGGGTTCGTCATCGTGTCTCCCATGCAATCGACCTCTTTCTTTTCGCCGGTGCGCGCCTTCGCACGCTCAGGGCACCGGCCTGCCGTGCCTCAACACCTCAGTGCGAATGCCGCGGCACCCCCGCCCCGCGCTTGCCCACGAGGAAGTCGAGATCGCAACCTTCGTCGGCCTGCAGCACGTGATCGACATAGAGGCGCGCGTAACCGCCCTTGCCCAGTTGCTCGGACACGCCGGGCGCCGCGGCCGGATCGACGTCGCTCAGGCGGCGCGCGAGTTCCTCGTCGCTGATGTCCAGATGCAGGCGGCCCGATTCGCAGTCGAGCTCGATCCAGTCGCCGTTGCGCACGGCCGCGAGCGGCCCGCCCGCCGCCGCCTCCGGCGCGACGTGCAGCACCACCGTGCCGTACGCCGTGCCGCTCATGCGCGCGTCCGAAATGCGCACCATGTCCTTCACGCCCTGGCGCAGCAGCTTGGGCGGCAGGCCCATGTTGCCGACCTCGGCCATGCCGGGATAGCCGCGCGGGCCGCAGTTCTTCATCACGAGGACGGAGTCCTTGTCCACGTCGAGCGATTCGTCGCCGATGGTCGCCTTGTAGTGGTCGAAGTTCTCGAACACCACGGCGCGGCCGCGATGCTTGAGCAGCTCGGGCGTGGCCGCCGAAGGCTTCAGCACCGCGCCGCGCGGCGCGAGATTGCCGCGCAGGATACAGATGCCGCCGTCTGCGATCAATGGCTTGTCGAGCGGACGAATCACTTCATCGTTGTAGTTCGGCGCCTCGCGCACGTTGTCCCAGATGGACTTGCCGTTCACGGTGAGCGCATCCGGATGCGGCAGCAGGTTCGCTTCGCCAAGCCGGCGCAGCACCGCCGGCAGGCCGCCCGCGTAATAGAACTCTTCCATCAGGAAGCGGCCCGAAGGCTGCAGGTCGACAATGGTCGGCGTGTTGCGGCCAACGCGCTGCCAGTCTTCCAGTTCGAGATCCACGCCGATGCGGCCGGCAATCGCCTTCAGGTGGATCACGGCGTTGGTCGAGCCGCCAATGGCCGCGTTCGTGCGGATCGCGTTCTCGAACGCCTCGCGCGTGAGGATCTTCGAAAGCTTCAGGTCTTCCAGCGCCATCTGCACGATGCGGATGCCCGACATGTGCGCGAGCACGTAGCGGCGCGCATCGACCGCCGGAATCGCGGCGTTGTGCGGCAGCGAAACGCCCAGCGACTCGGCCATGCAGGCCATCGTCGAGGCGGTGCCCATGGTGTTGCAGGTGCCCGCCGAGCGCGACATGCCCGCTTCGGCCGAAAGGAACTGGTGCAGGTTGATCTCGCCCGCCTTCAGCTCCTCGTGCAGCCTCCAGACCACCGTGCCCGAACCGATATCGCGCCCTTCGTGCTTGCCGTTGAGCATCGGCCCGCCCGTCACGACGATCGCGGGCACGTCCACGCTCGCCGCGCCCATCAGCAGCGCGGGCGTGGTCTTGTCGCAGCCGCACAGCAGCACGACGGCGTCGATGGGGTTGCCCCGGATCGCCTCTTCCACGTCCATGGAAGCGAGATTGCGCGTGAGCATGGCCGAGGGGCGCAGGTTCGATTCGCCGTTCGAGAACACCGGGAATTCGACCGGGAAGCCACCCGCCTCATAGATGCCGCGCTTCACGTGCTCCGCGAGCTTGCGGAAGTGCGCATTGCACGGCGTGAGTTCCGACCAGGTGTTGCAGATGCCGATGATCGGCCGGCCGTCGAATTCGTGATCGGGAATGCCCTGATTCTTCATCCAGCTTCGGTACATGAAGCCGTTCTTGTCCGTGGTGCCGAACCACTGTTGGGAGCGCAGTTTGGGTTTGGTTTGCGACATCGTGATCGTCTTGTGGAGCGAGTAATTCGAGCAAGTAGTTGGGCACAGTCTAGGGAGAAGTCTGATAACCTTCTAATGAAAAAATGGACGCTTCCGATATCGGAATCGGCATTGGTATAAACACCTAAAACTATTTGGGAAATCAGGCGAAAACATGCTCGATACGAGCCCCTGGTACGTGCGCACGCGGCTGAAAACACGGCAATTGCTCCTCGTCGTGGCGCTGGCCGAAGAAGGCAACATCCACCGTGCGGCGGCGGCGCTCAGCATGACGCAGCCCGCCGCGTCGAAGCTGCTGCGCGAGCTGGAAGACATGCTCGGCGCGGTGCTGTTCGAGCGCATGCCACGCGGCATGCGGCCCACGCTGTACGGCGACGCGCTGATCCGCCATGCGCGCGCCGTGCTCGGCAGCCTCGACCAGGCGCAGGAGGAACTCAGCGCGCTCAAGGCCGGGCGCCTCGGCCACGTAGCGGTGGGCGCGATCACCTCGCCGGGCGTGCGCGTGTTGCCGGCGGCGGTCGCGGCCGTCAAGCGCACGCATGCGAACCTGCGCGTG
>DATBXG010000596.1:0-3860 GCA_036514415.1 Paraburkholderia sp. | reverse complement strand
CCGATGTACTGGTCCATCGGCATCCAGTAGTCGGTGCGCTCGTCGACCATGGTCTTCGCGTCCGGCGCCGCGTAGCGGTAGAAGTACCACGACGAGTCGACGAAGGTGTCCATCGTGTCGGTTTCACGCTTCGCGTCGGCGCCGCAGGTCGGGCACTTGCAGTTCAGGAACGCTTCCGACTTCGCGAGCGGGTTGCCCGTGCCGTCCGGCACGAGGTCTTCCGGCAGCACGACCGGCAGATCCTTTTCGGGCACCGGCACGTCGCCGCAGCTCGGGCAGTGGATGATCGGGATCGGCGTGCCCCAGTAGCGCTGGCGCGAAATGCCCCAGTCGCGCAGGCGCCACGTGACTTGTTTGTCGCCGAGGTCGAGGGCCTTGAGGTCGGCTGCGACGGCGTCCACGGCCGCCGTGTAGGCGAGACCGTCGTACTTGCCGCTGTTCACGCAAACGGCGCGTTCCTTGTCGCCGTACCATTCCTGCCAGCCGTCGAGCGAGTACGTCTCGCCTTCTGCGGCGATGACCTGCTTGATCGGCAAGTTGTACTTCTGCGCGAACGCGAAATCGCGCTCGTCGTGGCCGGGCACGCCCATCACGGCGCCTTCGCCATAGCTCATCAGCACGTAGTTGCCGATCCACACCTCGACCTTCTCTTGCGTCAGCGGATGCGTGACGAAGAAGCCCGTAGCCATGCCCTTCTTTTCCATCGTGGCCATGTCGGCTTCGGCCACGCCGCCGCGTTTGCATTCGTCGATGAACGGCAGCAGCTCCGGCTTTTCCTGCGCAAGACGCGTGGCGAGCGGATGCTCGGCGGCAATCGCGCAGAAAGTCACGCCCATGATCGTGTCGGCGCGCGTGGTGAACACGCGCAGCAGCTTCTTCTCGCCGTCCAGCTCGTACGGGAAGCCGAAGTTCACGCCGAAGCTCTTGCCAATCCAGTTCTGCTGCATGATCTTCACGCGCTCGGGCCAGCCGAGGCCGTCGAGGTCGTTCAGCAGTTCGTCCGCGTACTGCGTGATGCGCAGGTAGTACATCGGGATTTCGCGCTTTTCCACGAGCGCGCCCGAGCGCCAGCCGCGCCCGTCGATCACCTGCTCGTTGGCGAGCACGGTCTGGTCGACCGGGTCCCAGTTCACCGTGCCGGTCTTCTTGTAGGCGATGCCCTTCTCGAGCATCTTCAGGAAGAACCACTGGTTCCACTTGTAGTAGTCGGGCTTGCAGGTGGCGATTTCGCGCGACCAGTCGATGGCGAGACCCATCGACTGCATCTGGCCCTTCATGTACTCGATGTTGTCGTACGTCCACTTCGCCGGCGGCACGCTGTTGGCCATCGCGGCGTTTTCAGCGGGCATGCCGAACGCGTCCCAGCCCATCGGCATGAGCGTGTTGTAGCCGTTCATGCGCAGGTAACGGTACATCACGTCGTTGATCGTGTAGTTCCGCACGTGGCCCATGTGCAGCTTGCCCGACGGATACGGCAGCATCGAGACGCAGTAGAACTTGGGCTTGTCGGCCTTTTCGGCCGTCCGGTAAGCGTCGGTGGCGCGCCATTCGCCTTGCGCGGCGGATTCGACGTCGGAGGGAACGTATTTTTCGAGCATGGTGTGGATGGTGAACGCTGGAAACGGGCGGATTCGGTGCCGGATGCACCGGGCCGGCCGTTCACGATACCGGCAGGCGGCTTCGCTGGGCCCGTTTTTAAAGGAAACGTTGATTATACCGTTGACTGGCGCGTGCTCAGTGGGCGCCGGCGGCCGGCTCGGTCACGAAGCCGAGTCGCGTCAGGCCTGCCTGCTGCGCGGCCCCCATCACCTGGGCGATCACGTCGTAGCGCGTCTCGCGCGCGGCGCGCAGCTGCAGATCGGGCTGCTGCGCCTCGGGCGCCTTGCCGGCGGCCGTGAAGCGCGTGCGCACCTCGTCGAGCGTGATGGGCTGGGCATTCCAGTAAAGCTTGCCGGCGGCGTCGATGGACAGCGTGACGGTCTGCGCCGTCTGCTGCGCGGGCTGCGCCTCGACTTTCGGCAAATCGAGCCGGATCGCGTGCGTAAAGAGCGGCGCGGTAATGATGAAGATGACGAGCAGCACGAGCATGACGTCGATGAGCGGCGTCATGTTGATATCCGACATCGGTGCCGAATCGCGCTTCTTTTCGAGTCCGCCGAATGCCATTGCTGTCGCCTCCTACGACTCCGCGCGCACGCCTTCGCGCATCGCGCCGTGCGCGCCGTCGCGGCGCAGCGGTGCGCCTTCGGGCGCGCAGGCATAAGCGTGCAGGTCGTGCGCGAAGCCGTCGAGATCGTCGCAAAGCTGGCGCACAAGGCGGCCCAGCACGTTATAGGCGAGCACCGCCGGAATCGCGACGACGAGGCCGAAGGCCGTCATGATGAGCGCCTCGCCCACCGGGCCGGCTACGTTCTCGATCATCGCCTGGCCGCTCGCGGCAATGCTGCCGAGCGCGTGATAGATGCCCCAGACCGTGCCGAGCAGCCCGACGAACGGCGCCGTGCTGCCCACCGAAGCGAGCAGCACCTGCCCGAACTCGAGCCGCCGCTGCGACGCCTGGAGCGCGCCGCGCAGCGCACGCAGCACACGCTCGCCGCGGTCCACGCGAGCGAGCATCATGCCGGGGGCGTCGGCTTCCTCGGCGGCGAGCGCCGCTTGCGCGAGCGGGAGGAACACGCGCTCGCGGTCGACCGCTCGCATGGCGGCCACGCCGTCCGCGAGCGTGCGCGCCTGCCAGAAACGTGCGATGGCGCGCGGCCCCTGGCGCTTCGCGCGCACGAGGACCCAGCTCTTCACGATGAGAAAGCACCAGCTCGCAACCGACATGGCGAACAGGACCCACGCCACCGCGTGGGTGACCGCGTCGCCAGTCTGCAGATAGTGAATGACCCCGGAACTCGCTGCCATCGGACCTCGCTCACTGTCTGTCCGGCCGCGTGAGCCGGGCCGGACGGTTGAAAAAGCGGCTCAGCGCAGACCGAGCACGTCCTGCATATCGTACAGGCCGTTGACCTTGTCCTGCAGAAAGCGCGCGGCGCGCACGCTGCCTTGTGCATACGAAAGGCGGCTCGACGACTTGTGCGTGATCTCGATGCGCTCGCCGATGCCCGCGAACAGCACCGTATGATCGCCGACGATGTCCCCGCCGCGAATCGCCGAAAACCCGATCGTCGAGGGGTCGCGCTCTCCGGTCACGCCCTCGCGGCCGTACACGGCGCATTCGTCGAGATTGCGGCCGAGCGCGCGCGCCACGGTCTCGCCCATCGCAAGCGCGGTGCCCGAGGGAGCATCGACCTTGTGGCGATGGTGCGCCTCGATGATCTCGATGTCGTAGCCCGTCTCGAAAAAGCGCGCCGCATATTCGAGCAGCTTGAGCGTGACGTTTACGCCCACGCTCATGTTCGCCGCGAACACGATGCCGACCTTCTGCGCGGCCGCGCCGAGCTGCGCCTTTTGCTGGGCGTCGAAGCCGGTCGTGCCGATCACCATTTTCACGCCGTGGCGCTGCGCCGCCTCGAGGTGCACGAGCGTGCCTTCGGGGCGCGTGAAGTCGATCAGGCAGTCGCTTTGCGCGAAGACCTGCTCGATGTCGTCGGTGATGCGCACGCCGGTTTCCTTACCGAGGAACGCGCCCGCGTCCTGGCCGATGGCGGCCGAGCCCTTGCGCACGAGCGCGCCCGAGAGCGTGACCTCGGGTGAACTGAGGACGGTTTCGATGAGCATGCGGCCCATGCGGCCCGATGCCCCGGCGATTGCGATTTTCATGAGTCTTCCTGCGGGTCTTCCTGCCAACGTGCCGCTGGCCACCAAATAAACGCGGCGGCCCGAAGCCGCCGGCTCGACGCGTGGCGCGCCGTGCG
>DATBXG010000595.1:0-2455 GCA_036514415.1 Paraburkholderia sp. | reverse complement strand
ATGGGGCGCGCCGTTCGCGTCGCCTTCGAGCGTGATCGCGGGCACGCCGATGGTCGGCCCCGGCACGAGCCGCGCCTCGTATTCCTCGTACTTCGCCTCACCAGGCGCGAGACCCAGCCGCCAACGGTAGTTGTGGATCGTGATGTCCACGTGGTCGGGGTTGTCGAAGGCCGTCGCGCTGCGATCGAAGGTGGCGTCATCGAACTGCCATTTCGGCGAGGCCTGCCGCCAGATCAGCTTCGCGAAATCGCGCGTGTATTTCTGGTAGCCGGCGCGGCCGCGGTCCGTCGCGAAGTAGAACTGATACCACCATTGCAACTCGCCTTCGGGCGGCAGCGGCGTCATGCCCGCCTTCTGGCTGCCGATCAGATAGCCGCTCACCGAAACCAGCGCCTTGCAGCGCTGCGGCCAGAGCGCAGCGATGATGTCCGCCGTGCGTGCGCCCCAGTCGAAGCCCGCGAGAATCGGCTGATGAATCTTGAGCGCATCGAGGAGCGCAACGATATCGGTCGCGACCGCCGTGGGCTGGCCGTTGCGCAAGGTGTCGGCGACAAGAAAACGCGTGGTGCCGTAGCCGCGCAGATACGGAACGATCACGCGATAGCCGCGCGAAGCGAGCAGCGGCGCGACATCGACGAAGCTGTGTATGTCGTAGGGCCAGCCATGCAGCAGGATCACGGGCGGCCCGTCGGCCGGGCCGTCCTCGGCATAGCCCACGTTGAGCAACCCCGCGTTGACCTGCTTGAGCGCCGCAAACGACGTGTGGCTGCCAGGCTTCACGTCGGGAAGTGGCGTGGCTTTCGGTGTGGCGCTCTGCGCGCGCGCGGCGCTGGACGTGCCGAGCTGCGCGGCGGCGAGCATCAAGGCTCCGGTTCCCATCAAGCTGCGGCGGCGCGTATCGATTTTCTCCGGCATTTTCGCTCTCTCTCCTTTCGACGCCGTGGAGTACGGCGGGCCCAGGCAGTATAGGGGAGCGCTGCTACAGCGGTTGCGTGGGTGCCGCGCGTGGTTTTGTATCGCCATGTGTCTGGGCGGCTCGCGGACACACGCGCATACATAAAGCGGCTGCGCCCGACACGCGCGGGATACATCGGGACGCTTCAATACGCGAACCGGGCAAACGGCCTGCTCACCCTGCTCTCCCTGGAATCACGCAACATGTCCCGCATCGAATCCGTCCCGCACGGCGCCGGGCTGGCCAGCGAGGTCAGCGGCCAGATCGCGCGCCACTGTGTGCTCACCCGCACGCGGCAGATCGCGCGCGTGCTGACCGCGCTCTACGACGAGGCGCTGCGGCCGCTCGGCATCAATGCCTCGCAGCTTTCGCTGCTCGTGCTCATTGCGGAGTACGGTCCGTTGAGCCGCGCCGCCCTCGGACGCAAGAACCACCACGATCGCTCGACGCTCACGCGCAATCTGCAGCCGCTCATCGCGCAAGGATGGGTGGCCGACGGCCAGCCCGCTGGCGATGGCCGCAGCCGCGCGTTGTCAATCACGCACATAGGCCACGCGTTGCTTCACACAGCCGGGCCGGCGTGGTCGGCCGCCCAGGCGCGCACTGCGAACCTGCTTGGCGCCGAAGGCGCAAGTGCGCTAGTGAGCATCGCGGCAGGGTTGCCGCCCTCCATCGTCTGATTTTTTTAGCCACCCATGTTGCATATGCAACACCACAAGGAGTTTGAAATGAAAGTCGTCAAAGCCGCCGCCGTCCAGATCAGCCCTGTGCTCTACAGCCGCGAGGCAACCGTCGAAAAGGTCGTGCGCAAGATTCACGAACTGGGCAGAAAGGGCGTGCAGTTCGCCACGTTCCCCGAAACCGTGGTGCCGTATTACCCGTACTTCTCCGCCGTTCAGACGCCCATGCAGTTGCTCGCGGGCACCGAGCATCTGCGGCTGCTCGAGCAGGCAGTGACGGTGCCCTCGCCCGCCACCGATGCAATCGGCGAAGCCGCGAGACAGACGGGCATGGTCGTCTCCATCGGCGTGAACGAGCGCGACGGCGGCACGCTCTACAACACGCAACTGCTCTTCGACGCAGACGGCACGCTGATCCAGCGCCGCCGCAAGATCACGCCCACGCATTTCGAGCGCATGATCTGGGGCCAGGGCGACGGCTCGGGCCTGCGCGCGGTGGACAGCAAGGTGGGCCGCATCGGCCAGCTCGCGTGCTTCGAGCACAACAACCCGCTCGCACGCTACGCGATGATCGCCGACGGCGAGCAGATCCATTCGGCCATGTATCCCGGCTCGGCCTTCGGCGACGGCTTCGCGCAACGCATGGAAATCAATATTCGTCAGCACGCGCTCGAATCCGGGGCCTTCGTCGTCAATGCGACCGCGTGGCTCGATGCCGACCAGCAGGCACAGATCATGAAGGACACGGGCTGCGCGATCGGGCCGATCTCGGGTGGCTGCTTCACCACGATCGTCGCGCCCGATGGCTCGCTGATCGGCG
>DATBXG010000594.1:0-2722 GCA_036514415.1 Paraburkholderia sp. | reverse complement strand
CACCGCGAGCGTCAGCCGGCTCGTCAGGCCGCGCCGCAGCGGCCGCTCCTGGCCGGAAGCCGCGAAGCGCGAGAACGTACTGCCCCAGAGTCCGCGCAAGGCCATCGGCACGACGGGAACCGGCGAGCGCTGCAGGATTTCGCTGACGCCACGGCGAAACGGGTTCATCTCGCCCGTACTCGTGAGCTTGCCCTCGGGAAAGATGCAGACGAGATCGCCTTCCGCCAGTGCCGCCGCGCACGCGTCATAGGCGGTGGCGAGCGCCACCGGGTCCTCGTGCGCGGGCGAGATCGGAATGGCCTTGGCGTGGCGGAACACCCAACCGAAAAACGGCGAGCGAAAGATCTGCTGATCCATTACGAAGCGGAGCGGCCGCGGGCTCTCTGCCATGATGACGATCGCATCGACATAGCTCACGTGATTGCAGACCAGGACCGCTGCGCCCTGAGACGGTATGCGTTCGGTATGCACGAGCCGCACGCGGTAGACCGTATGCACGAGCACCCAGGCCACGAAGCGCAGCAGGAACTCGGGCACGAGCGTATAGATGTAGGCCGCCACGACGATATTGAGCAGCGCCGTAGTGAGAAAGAGACCGGGAATGCCGACGCCCGCGGTCGTGAGCGCCATCGCCATGAGCGCCGAGACGATCATGAAGAGCGAGTTGAGGATGTTGTTCGCGGCGATGATGCGCGCGCGGTGGCTCGGCGCGCTGCGGCTCTGGATCAGCGCGTAGAGCGGCACGCTGTAGAAGCCGCCGAACATGGCCAGCAGGAACAGGTCGGCGAGCACGCGCCAGTGCGCGGCGGTGCGCAGGAACTCGCCCACCGAAAGCAGATGGGGCGCGGCAGGCAGCGCGTGGCTCGCAAAGAACAGATCGATGCCGAACACGCTCATTCCGATCGAGCCTAGCGGCACGAGGCCGATCTCGATGCGCCGCCGCGAGAGCCGCTCGCAGAGCAGCGAACCCGAGCCGATGCCGAGCGAGAACATCGCGAGCAGGAGGGTCACGACGTCGGGGTCGGCCGACAACGTGTACCTGGCGAAATTGAAGAACGAGGCGAGAAACGTCGCGCCGACGAACCAGAGCCAGGAGATGCCGAGCAAGCTCAGGAACACGGTGCGGTTGCCGTGCGCGAGGCGCAGATTGCGCCAGGTTTCGGAAAACGGATTCCAGTTGATGCGCAGGCCCGGCTGCGACGGCTCGCACGGCGGCACGAACGCGGAAGCGACCCGCCCCACGAGCGCGATGACGATGCACATGCCGCCGAGCCACCACGCGCCAAGAGGTGGCCCAAGCGGCCCAACGGGCGCCGCCCCGGCGGCGACGGCATCCGTCGCCCCGATGCCCGCCGCCACGCCGCCGAGGATCGTGCCAAGCAGGATCGCGACGAAGGTGCCCATTTCGACGAGCCCGTTGCCGCCAACCAGTTCGTCGGGCGCGAGCCGCTGCGGGAGATACGCGTACTTGACCGGCCCGAACACCGTGGAGTGCACACCCATCAGGAACGTGCACGCATAGAGCAGCGGCGCGCTGTGCATCCAGAAACCCGCCGCGCCGATCAGCATGACCGCGATCTCGAAGGTCTTGACCCAGCGCATGAGCATCGCCTTGTCGTACTTGTCCGCGACCTGCCCCGAGGTCGCGGAAAACAGCACGAACGGCAAAATGAAAATGGCCGAAATGAGGAAGGCGACCGTCTTCGGGTCAACGCCCGAGAACCGCGCGGCCTGATACGTGACGAGCGAGGTGAAGCCGATCTTGAAGACATTGTCGTTCATCGCCCCGAGGAACTGTGTCCAGAAAAACGGGGCAAAGCGGCGCTGGCGCAGCAGCGCGAACTGCGAAGCATGGCCGCCCTCGTGGCTCGATTCGCGTGCGGCTTGCTCGTCGCGCTGCGTTGCGGGTATCGGTCTATCGTTCATCGTGTAGGGATTGCACTGACGGAATTTGCAGGCCGCAGACGCGAAAAAGCGCGCCTGATGCGCGCTTTTCCATGCTGGATGGCGATGAGGTCGCCCGGTTTGCTCAGCGCGCCGGCTGACGCTCCTCTTCGGGCCAGTCGCGGATATAGGCCTTGAGCAGCTTGTTCTCGAAGCCTTGCGCCTCCACCACGGCCTTCGCGACGTCGTAGAACGAGATCACGCCCATGAGCGAGCGGCTTTCCATGACCGGCAGATAGCGCACGTGATGCTCGAGCATCATGCGGCGCACTTCGTCGACCTCGGTTTCCGGCGTGCAGGTGATGGGATGATCGTCCATGACCTTGCGGATCGTCGTGGTGCCGACGCTGCCGCCGTTCGCGCGTAGCGTGAGGATGATCTCGCGGAACGTGAGCATGCCGACCAGGTCGCCGTACTCCATGACGACGAGCGAGCCGATGTCGTGTTCGGCCATGGTGTTGACTGCCTCGTGCAGCGCAGTGTCGGGCGTGACGGTGAAGAGCGTGTTGCCCTTCACCTTGAGGATGTCGCTGACACGCATGATGTGTCTCCAGAAGTACCGCTAATAATGGGGAGATGCTGAATGAAAAGATACCTACCTCTTTTCGATCCTAGCGGAAAGAGTCTTAAAAGGAAAGCCGCGCGGCATGCGGCAGGCCGCCCTCCGGGCGGTCAGCAAAAGGCCGTGGCACGGGCTTTGCAGCCCTGACGCCCGGCGCGACGGACGCCTTTCATCCGGCCCGAAAAACGCCCGGTCGGGCGCCCCCGCGCCCCGCCG
>DATBXG010000593.1:0-3796 GCA_036514415.1 Paraburkholderia sp. | reverse complement strand
CTTTGAGGCGCAGCAGGGCTAAGCGCGCCTTTTCGCTGTCTCAGTAAAAACACCCCGCGAGCCTGACGGTTCGTGGGGTGTTTTTTTTGCACCGGGAGACCCGGTGCGTGAGGCGTCGTTACGGTGCCTTGCCGATACCTGCAGCGGCCAGCTGCGTTTCGGCGAACGTCGCGAACTGCGCGTTCAGTGCCGTGGTCCCATGGAACTGATCCGCGAACATGTAGGTCGTGGGCGCGTTGGCCGTTTTCAGCGTCTGCGGCGAGCAGAACAGCGCGCTGCCAAAGCTCTGGCCGTATGCCTGCGCCGCTGCGTTGATCGTTGCCTGCGACGTCGTGGCCGGGTCAAGCCCCAACGTTGCCTTCGGATTGGCCAGCGCATAGTTGGTCGCGCTGGTCGTCATCTGTGTGAGATTGCAGGCCGTGTCAGTGTTCGTCACGGTGAAGCCGAGGCTTGCCGCGTTCTGGACCGTCTGGTCGAGCCAGGAGAACACGTCGACCACGACGACCTGTTTGGCGGCCACGGCGGTCCCGATTCCCTTCAGCAGAGTGAGGTTGTACATGGCCGAGACGAGCGAGAGCGCCTGATCGGGCGCGCTCGAGGAGCCCGGCGTTGCGCCAGCGCTCACATCGGCTTCCAGCGCTGCCGGCGTCTTGCCGATATCGGGCACCGTCGCGACGGCAACTTTAGGCGTGCCGGCAATCTGCGTGGTAATGAGGTTCGCCATCGTAGCGGCGGCGGTGAGGATCGTCGTGAGCGACGTGAAGCCGGCCGGGTTCGTCTGGTAGGCCTGAAGGGCGAGGGCCGCCGGCACGAGACTGGTGGCTTGTGCCGTCGTGAAGCCCTCGCTAACCAGGGTCTGAATCGCGGCCTGCTGGGCTGCCGGGCTCGCGATGAGCGCAGGGTATGTGGAGGCCGCGAGTTCCGTGCCGAACGTCGTCAGCCCAGCGCCACTGTTATCCAGAAGCGCCAGGATCTCATTCGCGCCGCCTTCGACGAGCACGAGTTGATTCGCATTGAAGCTGCCGTGCTGCGCCAGATACTGCTGGAGCTGCCACGTAACCGGCTGCTCGCTCGCGGCCGGGATCACGGCGCTGGTGTTCGCAACGCCGCCGCCGGTAACCAGCGCGCCGCCCTGCGCGTAGTCGAGCCCGCCCGTTGCCGTGAGCGGCAGGCCGAAGCCGCCTTCGAAGGCCGGCGAAAGCGTGTTGCCGAAATACTCGGACACTTTCTGCGCCCAGACTTCGCCCGGGTTCGTCGTGAAGCGGCCGCCACCGAAGCCCGGCAGAATCTGCTCGGAATACGTGCCCGCGTCGGTGAGGCTCGTGCCGAACGCCACCACCTGCAGGCTGACGCCCGACGGCGGCGGCGTGCTCGCGTTGTTGTTCCCCCCGCTGCCGCCGCCGCAGGCGGCGAGCAGCGCGAAAGCCGCGCTCGCGACAGCGATCTGGGTGGCGCGCAACAGCGTACGGTGTCTCGGTCCTTGATTCTTCATGTTCACTTCATCTCCTCTGTGTGTGGCCTTTGGTGCCATGCCTCGTTGCTCTTGCTACGGGTGCTCGCGCTGCGAGCTGCTGCCCTGTTATCGACATCGACGTTGTTATCGATGTTGTTATCGAGGTTGTTCTAGATCTCCGGCCTCGCATGCAACCCCCTGCATGCTGCCGGCCCGGGTCAGTGCCAAGGCCGACAGGCCAAGCAATCACTCAGCTATTGCGCGACCCGAACTCACCCTCGGTGTTGTTTTCCGGCACGACGTGCCGTGCTTGCGCCGACGCCGGCGTCACGGATGCGAGGCGCAGCGCGTCGTGGCGCTCGCACCAGTCGGGCGGCGCGAACAGCGCGGCTGCGCGCGAACGCCAGTCGGGCATGCGCGCGAAATCCCGGACCATCGCGAGCCATTCGTGAAACGTCACCTTGAGCGGATTGCATGACTCGAGCGGCTTGACGATGCCGTAATCGGGCGCGTCCTGAGCGTCTTCCTCGACATAGCTGCCGAACAGGCGGTCCCAGATCGCAAGCACGCCAGCGAAGTTGCGATCGATATAGCGTGCGTTGCGTGCGTGATGGACGCGATGCATCGACGGCGTGTTGAGCACGTATTCGAGCCAGCCGAGCTTGCGGATTGCCTGGGTGTGCACGAAGAACTGGAACGCGAGATTGACGAGCACGATCGCGACGACCTGCTCCGGCGTGAAGCCGAGCAGGGCGAGCGGAATCCAGAACACCCACATGCCCGCAGCGGGATACATGAGGCTCTGGCGAAACGCGGTCGAAAGGTTCAGGCGCTCCGACGAATGATGGACGACGTGCGCGGCCCAGAGCCAGCGCACGCGATGGCTCGCGCGGTGAAAGACGTAGTAGAGCAGGTCCTGCGCGACGAAGAGCACGCACCACGCGATCCAGCCCGGCTGCCACGAAACGAGTCGGAAGTGCTGATAGACGTAAGCGTAGACGGGGACAGCAACGAGCCAGGCGAGCTTGTCGGCGCCCTGGTGCATGAGCGCGAGTGCGGCGTTGCAGAGCGTGTCGGGCCAGGTGTAGCGAGCGCTGTCGAGTGCGCCGTTCGATGCAGTGCGCGGCCGCGTGAGGGAGAGATGCCACGCCTCCCAGCCGATACAGGCGAGAAACACGGGAGCGAGGGCGAGCAGGAGCCATTGCGCATCGAACTGCACGAACGTCGTCCTCCTTGTCCCGTGGGCGGCGCTGGCGAGCAGCGCGGCGCTTGTTGTCTCGTATCGTATTGGCTGCGTGGCTGCGCCCTCGGCGGGCGCGCGGCTCGATGGCCGGCCGCGTATGACATGTCTTTCGATGTCTTTCGATATCTTACCGGCCCTTTGCCCGCCAGAGTACACGCCCCGCGCCCAAGGCGGGCGGGGCTTTGCTAGAGGAAAACTTCGAGCCCGATGCGCCCCGGCGCTCGCGAGCGAGGCGCGCCGGACCCGTGCCCGGCATGTGCAGTGCGCGCACTCAGTGCGCGCCGCGCCGCCTGTCTGCCGCCTTGTGCTCTGCCTTCGATGCCTTCGCCGCGCGCCTGGGATGCGGCTCGACGTACACTGGCTTTTCTTCGGGCATACCCTTGTAGACCCACTCGAGCAGCGCATCATGCGCGGCGCGCGCGGCCTCGGCGCGCGGATCGTTGATGAGGCTCACCACGATCCAGCTCTCGCCGTTACCGGCCGCCACGTAACCGGCAATCGCGCGCACGTCGCGCAGTGTGCCCGTCTTGATGTGCGCATTGCCTTCCACGCCTGCGTTGGTAAGCCGGTTGCGCATCGTGCCATCTACACCGACCACCGGCAGCGAGTCGATGAACACCTGCGCGACCGGGCTCGCATTCGCGTTTTGCAGCAGGTTCGCGAGCGAAAGCGCGCTGATGTGCTCTTCGCGCGAGAGGCCGCAGCCGTTGTCGAGCACGAGTTCGGGCATGGCAAGGCCGCTGCGCCGCAGGAACGCGTTGACGGCGGTGGACGCCTTGGCCGTGGTCGCCGGCGGCTTGCCAACGACTGCGCCGAGCGTGAGGAACAGGTTGCGCGCCATCACGTTGTTGCTGAACTTGTTGATGTCGTGCACGACGTCCGAGAGCGGAGGGCTCAGGTGTACCGCCAGCAGGCGCGCGCGCGGCGGCACGGCGCCTTCGCGCACCGCGCCGCCCGGATTGGCGAAGAGGCTGCCGCCCGCTTGCTGCCAAAGGGCGAGAAAGCCGTCCGCAAAGAACGTGCTGTGGTCGACGGGCGCGGCCATGTTGAGCGTGCGGTCGCCGCAGCCCATGGCGTAGCTTCCCGCGAAGCTCGCGGTG
>DATBXG010000592.1:0-5203 GCA_036514415.1 Paraburkholderia sp. | reverse complement strand
GCTCGATCACGCAATGCCAGCACTCTGGCCGGCGCGCCTTGCACACATAGCGGCCATGCAGGATGAGCCAGTGATGCGCGTCCTGGCGGAACTCGGGCGGCGTGAACTTCTCGAGCGCGATTTCGACGGCGCGCACATCCTTGCCGGGCGCGAGTCCCGTTCGGTTCGCAACCCGAAAGATATGCGTGTCGACGGCGATGGTCGGT
The DNA here is from genome assembly GCA_036514415.1 of Paraburkholderia sp. Taxonomy (GTDB): domain Bacteria; phylum Pseudomonadota; class Gammaproteobacteria; order Burkholderiales; family Burkholderiaceae; genus Paraburkholderia. The sequence goes on along the minus strand of DATBXG010000592.1, from coordinate 4,997 downwards.
TGGCCGAACGCGGTGTTGAGCACGACGTTCGCCGTCTTGCGCCCGACGCCGGGCAAGGCTTCGAGCGCCTCGCGCGTTTGCGGCACGTCGCTCGCGTATTGCTCGATGAGGATGCGGCAGGTCGCGATGACGTTCTTCGCCTTCGTGCGATAGAGGCCGATCGTCTTGATGTAGTCGGCCACGCCTTCCTCGCCGAGCGCGAGCACCGTTGCCGGTGTATTGGCGACCGGGAACATCCTGCGCATGGCCTTGTTCACCGAGACGTCCGTAGCCTGTGCGGAGAGCATCACGGCAATCAGGAGTTCGAACGGCGTGCTGAACTCCAGCTCGGTGGTGGGATGCGGATCGAGGCTGTGCAGCGTTTCGTAGATGGCGCGGCGCTTGGTGGCGTTCATGCTCGTTGTACGTGGGCCGTTTGCAGTGCGGTGCGCGGCGGTTCGCTAGCGCGCGGATTGATCGTCGCCGTCGTGTGGCGCGTCGTGCTTTTCGCCGTTCCCGGCCGATGCGTCGGGGTCGATGCCGATGCGCTTGCGGCGCGCCTCGGCGGCGTCGATCTGCGCCTGCACGTCGGCGCTCACGTGCTCGACGTTGCGCGGTCCCATACCCTGTTCGGTCATCTCGGCCTTCTTGCGGCGCGCGCGTTCGAGCGCCGCCTGGATGATCGCTTTCTTCTTCGCTTCGGCGTCGTCGACAGAGGCGCTTGCCGGCTGCGTAGCGCTCGGCTGCGTAGCCGTGACCTCTGCCGGCGCGCCCGGCTGCGCTTGCGCGTGCGTTGCGGCGCGCCGTGCCGCGGCGCGCGCCTCGGCCGCGTTGCGCTCGGCTGTCTGGCGCGCGAGACGCCGGTCATGACGCACGCGGGCTTCATCGGCCTGCTGCTGCGTCCATGCATCCCAGCCGGTCGCTTCGCCCGTAACAGGAATCATTGCGATGCAGTCGACCGGGCAGGGCGCGACGCACAGATCGCAGCCCGTGCACTGATCCTTGACGATGGTGTGCATCTGCTTGGGAGCGCCAACGATCGCGTCGACAGGGCAGGCCTGCATGCACAGCGTGCAGCCGATGCACAGTTGTTCGTCGATGAACGCGACCGGGCGCGGACGCTCCAGGCCGTTGTCCGGATTGATGGGAATGACGGGTTTGCCGAGCAGGCTCGCGAGACGCGCAACGCCTTCAGCGCCGCCGGGCGGGCACTGGTTGTAATTCGCGTTGCCGGCTGCGACGGCTTCGGCGTAGGGCCGGCAGCCGTCATAGCCGCACTTCGTGCATTGGGTCTGGGGCAGCAGATCTTCGATGCGATCTGCGAGTGTTTTGGGATCGTTCACGTTCGCTACATCTGGGCGGGCCGGTCGGCGGCGTGACCTCGAGCGAAGAGGGCCTCGCGCTTGACCGGACAGGGCGCACACGCACAGCGCCAAAGCTTGCATTATCGCCGATTTCCCGGATTGCCATCGGCGGACCATGTGCCATAATCAAAACGCTTAATGCGAAGCACCGTGCAGTGCAGGGGAAATCAATAGACGTAAGCGGTACATGCCGGGCACGGCAGGCAACGTGCCTTGCATGAGGCAGACAGGGGGAAGAACGATGTCGGTTCGCAACGACATCAAACAAACAAGAAGGAACGCAAGACCGTAGGTCGGAGGGTGTCTGTCCATTAACCTGGCGCGCCCCGCACAACGTTGTCGATACCAGGGTGAGGAGAGGCCCGGCGTCGTACTGCCCGACAGCGTAAACCGGACAACGCGGCTTAACGAGATCCTGCCACCATGAATCAGCCAAAAATCAAAAGAGATCCTGAAGGCACGCGCCGCCGCATTCTGCTCGCCGCGGCGGAAGAATTCGCCAATGGCGGCCTGTTCGGCGCACGCGTCGACCAGATCGCGCGACGCGCGGAAACCAACGAACGCATGCTCTATTACTACTTCGGCAGCAAGGAGCAACTGTTCACTGCAGTACTGGAGCACGCCTTCGGCGCGCTCAACGAAGCGGAGCGCGCACTCGATCTCGCAGGGCTCGCGCCCGTCGAGGCGATCACGCGGCTCGCGCATTTCGTGTGGGACTACTATCGCGACAATCCCGAACTGCTGCGGCTCGTGAACAACGAGAACCTGCACGAGGCGCGATATATGCAGAAGTCCACACGAATTCGCGAGATGATCTCGCCGATCGTGGCGACGCTCGGCTCGATCCTCACGCGCGGTGAGTCGGCGGGGCTGTTCCGCCCGAGCGTCGATCCGTTGCGGCTCTATGTCACGCTTTCGGGCATGGGCTACTACATCGTTTCGAACCGCTACACGCTCAACGCTACGCTCGGTCGCGACTTCAGTACGGCCGCCGAGCGTGCGGAAATCATCCAGCTCAATACGGAAATGCTGCTCGCGTATCTCATGCGCAAGTAACACACAAGTCACGCGCGGCGAATTCGCGAAGTCGTTTCATGCGCTACAAACGCCGCGCGCCGTCCTGGGACGGCGCGCGAGTTGTGTTGCGCTCGAGTGAAGCGCGCGACCTCGTCAGGCGACGGCGTCTTGCGCGGAGCGGCCGCGAGCGGATGGCTGCGTGCCCGTTTGGCCGGCGGCCTGCTGGTGCTGGCGAATGAAATCGCGCAGCTGCGGGTAGATGATCGTGCGCCAGCGGCGGCCCGAGAAGATGCCGTAGTGGCCGCATTTCTCGGCGGTCAGATGATGCTTTTCCGCCTCGGGAATGCCCGTGCACAGATCGTGCGCGGCGCGCGTCTGGCCCGCGCCGGAAATGTCGTCGAGTTCGCCTTCGATCGTGAAGAGCGCCGTGTCGCGAATGTCCTGCGGGCGCACGCGCTCGCCGGCGACGTCCCACGTGCCTTCAGCGAGACTGAACTCCTGGAACACGGTCCGGATGGTATCCAGGTAGTACTCGGCGGCCATGTCGAGCACCGCGTTGTATTCGTCGTAGAACTGGCGATGTGCTTCGGCGTCCTCTTCGTCGCCACGCAGCAGGCTCTTGTAGAAGTCCCAGTGCGCGGTGGTGTGGCGGCCCGGATTCATCGCGACGAAACCCGCGTGCTGCAGGAAGCCCGGGTACACCTCGCGCCCTTCGCCCGGGTAGTTGGCCGGCACGGGGTGGATCACGTTGTTCGCAAACCAGTCGAGCGAGTGTTCGGTGGCGAGCGAGTTGACGGCGGTGGGGCTGCGGCGCGCGTCGATCGGGCCGCCCATCATCGTCATCGTGAGCGGGGTGTCCTCGCCGCGGCTCGCCAGGAGCGAGATGGCCGCGAGCACGGGCACCGTGGGCTGGCAGACGGACACCACGTGCAGGTTCTTCGCGCCGATATGGCGGATGAAGTCCTGGATGTACGCGACGTAGTCGTCGAGGTGGAACGGGCCGGCTTCGAGCGGCACCATGCGCGCGTCGATCCAGTCGGTGATGTACACCTTGTGGTCCTGCAGCAGCGTGCGCACGGTGTCGCGCAGCAGCGTCGAGTGATGGCCCGAGAGCGGTGCGCATACGAGCACGACGGGTTCGTCCTTGAGCGCGGCCACGGCCCCGCTGTCGTCGGCGTAGCGCTTGAAGCGCAGCAGACGGCAGAACGGCTTTTCGACGATGGTCTGCTCGACGATCGGAATGTTGAAGCCGTCCTTCACGATCTGGCGAAGGTTGAACTCAGGCTTCTCGTAGTCCTTGCCAAGGCGATACAGCAGTTCGTAGCCTGCGGCGAAGCGCGTGGCGCCTGGCACGAGTGAAAACGGGCTCGTCGGATTCGAGAACGATTTCGAGGCGGCCTGGGCCCAGGCGGTCAGCGGGCTCAGCAAAGCGCGCTGGAATTCACGGATTTGATAGAGCATGGGCGCTCCGGCATCTTCAAGGGGCGGTTCGCACCCGGGTCGCGCGCGGGTGAGGCGCGGAGCAGATGCGGGCCGGCAAGGTTGGTCGGTCAGACAGTCAGGTTGTTTATCGGCCGCCGCCCGGAGGGCTTTAGCGCGAACAGACCCGCATGCGTTCGCAGCTCGTGACTGCAAGCGCGCTGCAAGGCGGCACACGCGTTTCGCCCCGTTGCCAGGCGGCGCGGACGGCACTATTCCGTCCGGCTGTTGTGCAACGCAGCATTCCTAGTGTACCTCAGCCCGCGAAAACGTCCAGGCGCTTTCGAACATTCACGATGCGGAAACAACAGCTGGCTCGGCCGACGCGCTGTCGACCGCGGGATGTCCCGTTTCCTTCGCCATCTCCTGCTCGTGCCGCATGAGGTTCAGGCCCGTATGCACGAGCGCCACATGCGAGAACGCCTGCGGGAAGTTGCCGACCAGCCGCCCCGCAATGGGGTCATATTCCTCGGCGAGCAATCCCACGTCGTTGGCGAGCGAAAGCAGGCGCTCGTACATGCGGCGTGCGTCGTCCATGCGGCCTTGCAGGGCCAGGTTGTCGACCATCCAGAAGCTGCACGCGAGGAAGGTGCCTTCACCCGGGGGCAGTCCATCGTTGAATTCGGTGGTGCGGTAGCGCATCACAAAACCTTCACACATGAGATCGCGCTCGATCGCCGCAACGGTGCCGGCGATGCGTGGATCCGCCGCAGGCAGGAAGCCAACCAGCGGCATGAGCAGCAGGCTCGCGTCGAGATCGGTGCCGCCGTAGATCTGCGTGAAGGAATTCAGATCCTTGTTGAAGCTGCGCTCGCAAATGGTCGCGTGGATCGTCGAGCGCAGTTCGCGCCAGTGATCGAGCGGCCCGGGCAACTCGAATTTTTCCGCCGATTTGATCGCGCGGTCGAATGCGACCCACGCCATCACCTTTGAGAACGTGAAATGCTGGCGGCCGCCGCGCGTTTCCCAGATGCCCTCGTCAGGCTCGGTCCAGATCGTTTCCAGGTGTTCGAGCATCGCGCACTGGATCGACCATGCGGTGTCGTCGGCCTGCAAGCCGCCCACGCGCGCGAGGTGCAGCGCGTTCATCACTTCGCCGTACACGTCCAGTTGCAACTGGCCGACCGCGTTGTTGCCGACCCGCACGGGCTTCGAGTT
>DATBXG010000591.1:0-2367 GCA_036514415.1 Paraburkholderia sp. | reverse complement strand
GACTTCTTACTTGTCGAGACCAGCCGGCGGCCAGTTTTCGAGCTTCATGCCGAGCGTGAGACCGCGCGAAGCGAGCACTTCCTTGATCTCGTTGAGCGACTTGCGACCCAGGTTCGGGGTCTTGAGCAGCTCGTTCTCGGTACGCTGGATCAGGTCGCCGATGTAGTAGATGTTCTCGGCCTTCAGGCAGTTCGCCGAGCGAACCGTGAGTTCGAGATCGTCCACCGGACGCAGCAGGATCGGATCGATCTGCGGTGCGCGCGACGGGGCTTCCGCCGCCGTTTCCGTGCCTTCGAGTGCCGCGAACACCGACAGCTGATCCACGAGGATGCGCGCCGACTGGCGGATCGCTTCCTCAGGCGAGATCACGCCGTTGGTTTCGATGTTCATCACGAGCTTGTCGAGGTCGGTACGCTGTTCGACACGCGCGCTTTCCACGGCATAGCTCACGCGGCGAACCGGCGAGAACGACGCGTCCAGGACGATGCGGCCGATGATCTTGGCCGATTCGTCGCCGTAACGGCGCACGTTGCCCGGCACATAGCCGCGGCCCTTCTCGATCTTGATCTGGACGTCGAGCTTGCCGCCCTTCGTCAGGTGCGCAACGACGTGATCCGGGTTGATGACTTCGCAGTCGTGCGAGAGCTCGATGTCACCAGCGGTGACAACGCCTTCGCCTTCCTTGCGCAGCGTAACCGTCACTTCGTCACGGTTATGCAGCTTGAACACCACGCCCTTCAGGTTCAACAGCAGGTTGACCACATCCTCTTGCACACCATCGAGCGTCGAGTATTCGTGCACGACGCCTGCGATCGTCACTTCGGTCGGCGCGTAGCCGATCATCGACGACAGCAGCACGCGCCGAAGCGCGTTACCCAAGGTGTGGCCATAACCGCGTTCGAACGGCTCCATGACCACTTTCGCGTGGTTCTCGCCGAGCGATTCCACAGCGATGATCTTGGGTTTCAACAAACTGGTTTGCATAGGTTTTCCTTTTCAATACCCTCGGCTCGTTACACCGATAAGGCTGAGATGGCAACAACCTGAAAAAAACGGCCGAGGCCGCCTCCTGCGCGAAGCACAGAGGTTACCCCGGCCGTCAATCCGATTACCGCGAATACAATTCGACGATCAGGCTTTCGTTGATGTCGCCAGCGATGTCGCTGCGCTCAGGCATGCCCTTGAACGTGCCTTCGAACTTCTTCGCGTCGACCGACACCCAACCTGCCATGCCGCCTTGCTCGGCGAGCGAGAGGGCTTCGACGATACGCGCCTGCTTCTTCGCCTTTTCGCGAATCGCGACGATGTCGCCAGCCTTCACTTGCATCGACGGGATGTTCGCGACGACGCCGTTCAGCGTGAGAGCCTTGTGGCTCACGAGCTGACGCGCTTCAGCGCGGGTCGATGCGAAGCCCATGCGGTACACGACGTTGTCGAGACGCGATTCGAGCAGTTGCAGCAGATTTTCGCCGGTGTTGCCCTTGAGACGGTCCGCTTCCGCGAAGTAGCGGCGGAACTGGCGCTCGAGCACGCCGTAGATGCGCTTCACTTTCTGCTTTTCGCGAAGCTGCGTGCCGTAGTCGGACGTACGGGCGCCCGAGGTGCGGCCGTGCTGACCCGGCTTGCTGTCGAGCTTGCACTTGTCGGCGAGCGAGCGGCGTGCGCTCTTCAGGAAGAGGTCGGTGCCTTCACGGCGGGACAGCTTGGCCTTCGGGCCGATATAACGTGCCACGTTGCTTTCCTTCGATAATTGATCACGCGAAACCTAAAACGGGAAACCCGCGGTTCGCGCTAGTCCGGCCCTTTGGACCGAACGGTGGGCTTAGTCAATTCAATAACGCCGAGAGCCTGGGTCGCCGTTTCCGGCGGCTCAGGCGCTCGGCGGTAGCGACGCCTTAGATACGGCGGCGCTTCGGCGGACGGCAGCCGTTGTGCGGAACCGGCGTCACGTCGGAGATCGCGGTGATCTTGATGCCAAGACCATGCAGCGCGCGCACCGCCGATTCGCGGCCAGGACCGGGGCCCTTGATCCGCACTTCGAGGTTCTTTACGCCGTATTCCATCGCGACGCGGCCAGCCGACTCGGCTGCGACCTGAGCTGCGAAGGGGGTCGACTTACGCGAACCCTTGAAGCCCTGGCCACCCGACGTTGCCCAGGCAAGCGCGTTGCCTTGACGGTCGGTGATCGTGATGATGGTGTTGTTGAACGACGCGTGAACGTGAACCACGCCCTCGGCGACGTTCTTCTTAACCTTCTTGCGAACGCGTTGCGCCGCGGAGTTGTTCGAAGCCTTAGCCATTACGTTTTCCTGTAACTTTCAGTTCCGCTTACTTCTTCAGCGACTGTGCTGCGCGGCGCGGACCCTT
>DATBXG010000590.1:0-5204 GCA_036514415.1 Paraburkholderia sp. | reverse complement strand
CTGCAGGCGCGCCCCGAACTCGCCGACGTGAACTCGGACCAGCAGCAAGGCGGCCTCGAGTCGATGATCGACATCGACCGCGCGAGCGCCGCGCGGCTGAAGATCACGCCCTCGCAGATCGACAACACGCTGTACGACGCGTTCGGCCAGCGCCAGGTCTCGACGATCTACAACCCGCTCAACCAGTATCACGTGGTGATGGAAGTCGCGCCGAAGTACTGGCAAAGCCCGACCATGCTCGACGAGGTGTGGATCAGCACCTCGGGCGGAACGGCAAGCGGCGCGCAGAGCACCAACGCGACGGCGGGCACCGTGACCGGCCCGACCGCGGCTTCGACGGGCGCCACGACCACATCGAGCGCCGCGACCCTCGCCGCAGACTCCGCGCGCAACCTGGCAACCAACTCGCTCGCCGCGAGCGGCAAGTCGAGCGCGTCATCGGGCGCGGCCGTCTCCACCTCGAAGGAGACGATGGTGCCGCTCTCGGCGATCGCCTCGTTCGGGCCGGGCACGACACCGCTTTCGGTGAATCACCAGAGCCAGTTCGTCGCCTCGACGATCTCGTTCAACCTGCCGCCCGGCAAGTCGCTTTCCGACGCCACGCAGGCGATCTACGACACGATGGCGCAGATCGGCATGCCCGCGACGATCCACGGCAGCTTCCAGGGCACGGCGCAGGCGTTCCAGCAGGCGCTCGACAACCAGCCGCTCCTGATCCTCGCGGCGCTGGCGGCCGTGTATATCGTGCTGGGCATTCTCTACGAGAGCTACATCCATCCGCTCACGATCCTCTCGACGCTGCCCTCGGCGGGCGTGGGCGCCCTGCTCGCGCTGCTGCTCTTCAGGACGGAGTTCAGCATCATCGCGCTGATCGGCGTGATTCTGCTGATCGGCATCGTCAAGAAGAACGCGATCATGATGGTCGATTTCGCGATCGAGGCCTCGCGCCAGGGGCTGAGTTCGCGCGATGCGATCTATCAGGCGTGCCTGCTGCGCTTCCGTCCGATCATGATGACGACCTGCGCGGCGCTGCTGGGCGCGCTGCCGCTCGCGTTCGGGCGCGGCGAAGGCGCCGAGCTGCGCGCGCCGCTCGGCATCTCGATCGTGGGCGGTCTGATCGTGAGCCAGATGCTCACGCTCTATACGACGCCGGTCGTGTATCTGTACATGGACCGGCTGCGCGTGTGGTGGGATGCGAAGCGCGGACGCGGCGCGCCAGCGGCCGCGGCGGAGTAAGCGGCGGCGTCAATGCACTACGAAGCGGCTAAAGCCCGAGCTTTAGCCGCTTTTCTCATGCCCGGGCGCGGCGCGTTCCGCGCAAATGCGCCGGCAGGCAGCGCACGATCAGGTGCAGCGCGAGCGGCACGATGATGCCGTCGTCCACGACACCGGCGAGCGGCATCGCGATATTGAACGGGTCGAGCGCGTAGAGCGCGAGCAGCGCCGTGGCGGGCAGCAGCCACACCGGGCGCTCCGGCTGGCGCAGCGCGTGCCACAGCACGCGCGCATCGCCCTTCACCACGTTCCACAGCAACGCAATGCGTTTCATCTGCCTCCTCCTCGCGGCTCGCGCCGCTTCAATGCTGCTCGTGGCCCGGCGCGTCCGAGCGTGACGTCCTGATCACGAGCCCATCCGGCGAAAAATGGGCGTTGAACATGCCGTCGCCGGCCACGCCGCCTTCCGCCCAGTGCCAGCTCCAGACTTCCTCGTGGCTCAACGCGTACTTTGCCACTGTAGCCGGCTTGCCGAGCAGGCGCCGCACTTCGTCCTGCGTCATGCCCGGCACGACCTGCGCGATGTTCTGCGCGGTGAGCGCCTGGGTCATCGCGACGAGCTTGCCATTCGCGTCGAAGTCGAGCATCCACGTGGTGAGGCCGTTCGGCCCGCGCGGATATTCGAGGCGCTGTGCGCCGTCGTCGTCCTCCCAGACCATTTCGGGCTTGCCCGCCTGGCGGCGCACGTCTTCGACCGTCGAAACGCCGGGTTGCAGGCCGCCGAACGCCATCGAGTCGGGTTTGATCGCGTTGACCGCGTCGGCGACTTTTTGCTGGTCGCACGCAGCAAGCAAGGTGGCGCAGACCGCGATCAGGGCCGCGGCGATCCAGGGTCTTGGTGACATATTCAATTCGCGTTGCCGAAACATCATTGGGACAGCATTGGCCGCTCAACGTTCGCCCGAAGATGCGGGTATGCCGTGCGACGGGAGAGCAATGCGAAGGCGCGGTGTGGGCACGCCGAGGAAAGCCATGCCAGCACGAGACGCGGAGGGACGATCGGGATGGATCGCTGCGAGGCCCGCGTGTGGGGCAGGCCTCGCCTTGACTGCGGTTGCGGTGACTACTGCTGCGGATGCTGCGCGGCCCATTCCTTCAAGGCGCGCAGCGTGTTCTCGACGTGCTGGTCGGGCGAAAGGCTCGTGTATTCGTAGATGATCTTGCCATCCGGCGCGATCACATAGGAAACGCGGTTGGCCATCGCTTCGTGCATCGGCATCGAGGCGTCGTACGACTTGATGATCGTCGAGTCTTCGTCGGCGGCCACGGGGAACTTGCTGCGGCACTCGCTCACCGAGAACTTCGTGAGCGTTTCGATGTTGTCGTGCGAAACGCCTATCACGGTCGCGCCGTACTTCTTGTACTGATCGACCGCATCGGCAAATTCATGCGCCTCGATCGTGCAGCCCTTCGTGAACGCAGCCGGATAGAAGTAGACCACCACCGGCCCCTTCTTCAACTCGGAAGCGAGCGAATAGGTATAGGTCTTGCCGCCCAGCGATGCCTGGGTCGTGAAATTGGGCGCAGCGTCGCCCGGCTTGAGTGTCGCCTGTGCAGACAGCGTGAAGAGCGCGAGCCCGGCGCAGACGAGCGCCGCGGCTCCCGCCGCAAAGAACCTCGGTTTCATGTCGAATGCCCTCGTGTTGAAATCACCACGCCGGCGCGCGTTTTTGCCCGCTTTGCCTTTCTGCTTGTTACACGAATGAGACGCATAACGGCGCGCATCCGGCGATGGCGATATTGGACCACACAATGCCGACGCTCGCAGCGCACCCCGGCAACCGGTTTACAACTGACTTCAGCCCTCGGCGTACGCCGTGAACCACGCGCCGGCCCACAGGTTGAGCTCGGCGAGCAGCGGCGACGTGAGCGCGTTGAACATGCCGCCCGCCTCGCTCGCGAGACGCTGCGCGCCGTCGTGGTCGCCGCGCTCGGCCGCGGTCGCGATGCGCAGCAGCGTGCCGAGCTCGCCGCGATGGCCGTCCACGGCCTCGACGATCTCGCGCGCGAGACCGAGACGATCGAGCGTGTGCTCGGGCGTCGACCCCACCAGCACGTGCACGAGCGAGAAGATGCCGGTCATGAAGGCGGCGTCGGCGAAGTCGGGGTCCTGCGGGTTCAGGCTACGCGCGGCCAGCTCCATGAAGTGCGAGCGCGTGCCCGCGAGCTGGACGAGCGGGTCCGAACCCCATGGCAGGTCGCGCCCGCTCGCGTAAAGCAGCAGTTGCACCCAGCGCGCGATCTGGCGCGTGCCCGCCGCGAGCACCGCCTCGCGAAGCGACGAAATCGGCCGCCCCGGCGAATACGCGCTCGAATTGACGAGACGCAATAGTTGCACCACCACGCCAGGGTGGCTGCGCAATTCGCGTTCCAGCTCCGCCGTGCCGACATCGTTCGCCACCAGCGCGAGCAGACGCACGAGCGCGAGGCGCGAGGCGCGCACATGCGGCGCGCGCAGCACCTGCGGGCGAGCGAAGAAGTAACCCTGGAACAGCTCGAAACCGAGCGACGACGCCAGCTCGAAGTCCTCGCCCGTCTCGACCTTCTCGGCGATCAGCGTCTTGCCGTGCGCGGCGAGAGTCGCGACCAGCCCGGGCAGCGCCGCCCGCTCGGTCTGCAGCAGATCGACCTTGACGATGTCCGCGTACGGCAGCGCGCGCAGCAGGTTCTCCGTGACTTCGCTCACGTCGTCAAAGGCAATGCGGTAGCCGGCGCGGCGCAACTGCGCAAGGCGTTCCAGCACCGCGGCGTCGAAGCGCACGTGCTCGAGCACCTCCAGCACGAAGCGGCCGGGCGGCAGCAGATGCACGATGTCGTCGAAGAGCAGCTCGCGGCTGATGTTGACGTAGCCGTAGTGGCGGCCGAGCACCGCGGGCACGCCGAGCTGGCCGATCGTGCGCGTCATGACCTGGGCCGTGGCGAGCGCGTCGTCATCGACATCGGCGCGGTTCTGCGCGCCGCCGCGAAACAGCAGCTCGTAGGCGTTGAGCGCGCCGTTGCGATCGAGGATGGGCTGCCGACCGAGATAGACGAACGGCTGGCCGACGCCCGATGCAGGAGCCTGCGCCGGCTGGCGAGGCAGCGCCCCGGGCGCGGTGCCGGGCTGCGCGTCGTGCTGCGAACCGGATGCCCCGGGCGCGAGCCCGGGTTGTGAAGCTGACGACATAGACGGCGCGGAACCAGGGGTGAGCCTGCCCGCATCGCCTCGCGCGGCCTCGCTTGCCGCCGCGGCGAACGCTGACGATGAATCGGACATGGCGGATGACTCGTACGGATGTAAGGACCGGTAATGGCCGGCAAGACGGGCGCTCCACCAGCGCCGACCCATTGCGCATGGCGAACGGCGTCTCGACCGGCGCCACTTTAACCGAATCTGGACGCCACCGCACCGCTCGCCGGTCACGTTTCTGCGTCGGGTGCTTTTTCCGCCGGCGCCGCTAAAGATTTCCCGCCCGAGGTCGATAACTTGCTCTGATGGGCGGCTTTACCCGGACGTGAGAACCGGCCGCTGTGCCAGATGCGCTGCGTTCAGCGACGCACGAGGCACGGCAAGGACGCCTGAAACAAACAAAGGGTTGCCAGCGACAGACATGGAAGCAAACAGGATCACCGCGCCCCGCCAGGGCTGGTTGCGCACGGTCATTGACCGGGTATACGCGCTTGCCGGCCTCAAAGGCGTCGCCGGCGACCCGCCCATGCCCGCCGCATCACACGAAGCGCACGCCGCGCACGCTCACGACGAAGCCGCCGCGCCGCTCGTACCCCCTTCACCCGCCATCGCCGGGCCCGACTACGCAGACGCCGTCTCGCTCTCGTTCGAGAGCACGGCGGCAGCGGTGGACTTCCTCGTGCACGTGGACGCCCACCTGCATTTTCTCTACGTCTCCGACGCGAGCCTGCGCTTTGCCGGCTATCACCGCGAATTCCTG